>SLQN01000102.1 GCA_007131465.1 Paracoccaceae bacterium | reverse complement strand
GGTGCTGGCGCGGCCGGGTGTTCATGTCAAGGGTCTGGGGCAAACCGGGATCTGTGCGCGGGTCTCAGAACAGGTTGAAGCGCCGCGCGGTGCGCGCATAAAGCCACAGCCCCAGCGCCATGGTCACCTGCCCGCCTGCGAACATCATCAGGTTCACCCTGCCAAGGCTCGCAAGTCCCTCCACAAAGGACAGGACCGCCCAGACCAGCACTGGCAACGACGCGAGCAGCGTCAGCGACAGGATCAGCACCGCCGCACGATCCTGCAACACCAGCAACACCGACCCCAGCAAACCCAGCCAGATACAAGCGGTCAGCGCGATCCCTGCCCATTGTGGCAATGCGCCAAACAGAGGCATCAGGCCCAGCTGGTCCGGCAGCGGCAGTGTCGCCTGCAAGCCATCATAGCGCGCATATACATATTCCACGGCATGCAGCAGAAACCAGAAAAAGCCGATCACCCCGAAAAAAGTCATCAGGACATTGCGGCGCGTCGTTGCGGGCATGAGCTACTCCCTCTTTTGCGCCAGATTGCCCCGAGAGGCGCGCAGTGTCCAGACCCGGCGGGCACAAAGCCGCGCCATGGACCCGTCAGCATCACACCCGCGGCAGCACATGGCGATAGAGATGCCATGTTGCATGGCCCAGCACCGGCAGCACCACAAACAGCCCCAGAAACATCGGCAGCATGCCCAGAAACAAGAGGCCCGCGATCAGCGCCGCCCAGACGACCATCGGCATCGGATTGGCGGTCACCACCGAAAACGAGGTGATCATCGCCGTGATGAAATCCACTTCGCGGTCCAGAAGCAGCGGCAGCGAGATAACAGTCAGCGCGAACAGAACTGCCGCCATGATGCCTCCGATTGCGCTGCCCACGAGCAGCATCATCAGCCCCGGCCCGGACAGAAGCATGTCGAAGGTCGAACTGGTGATCGGTTGCAGCCCGAAGAACAGCGCGAAGATCGTATGCGCAACGAAGACCCAGAACATGAAAGCCAGCATGATGACCATTGCCATCGACGGGATCTGCCGGTCCTTCTGCGCCAGAACGCAGCCCGCGACCGCGCCCCAGCTTAGCGGTTCGCCCTGTTCCAGCCTGCGGCTGACCTCATACAGCCCGGTCGCGGCGAAGGGGGCCAGCAGAGGAAAGCCCAGCGCGATGGGGATGAACCACCAGCTCTGCCCCGAGGCCAGAAACACTGCATAAAGCACCAACCCGCCCAGCACATAGACCAGCGAAAACGCGATCCCGTAGAACGGCGCGCGCTTGAAATCATGCAGCCCCGCCGCCAGGATTGGACGCAAATCGGTCAATGCAACCGGCTGCGGCTGCGGAATTTCGGATGGCGGCAGATGCGCCGGGCCGGAGATTTCTTCGGTCATGATCTGGTCCCCCTGCCTGCGACAATACGCCCCGCCCGGTCGCGCACGCAAGCGTCAATTCGTGGGCGGTGCGGCTGACCGCGTCGCAGGGCCGCGCACTCAGTCCTCGGCGGTCGCTTCGGCGCGCGACTTGCCCGACACGTCCTGCGCCAGTGTCGCGGCCATGAACCCGTCCAGCGCCCCGTCCAGCACGCCCGATGTGTCCGAGGTCTCGTGCCCGGTGCGCAGATCCTTCACCATCTGGTAGGGATGCAGCACATAAGACCGGATCTGGTTGCCCCAGCCTGCATCGCCCTTGGCGTCATGCGCGGCCTCGATGGCTTCGGTGCGCTTGCGCAATTCCAGTTCATACAGCCGCGATTTCAGCGCATTCATGGCGATTTCGCGGTTCTGATGCTGCGATTTCTGGCTGGATGTGACAACGATATTCGTGGGTATATGCGTGATCCGCACCGCCGAATCCGTGGTGTTGACATGCTGGCCACCCGCGCCCGAGGACCGATAGGTGTCGATGCGGATTTCTGACGGGTTGATCGCGATCTCGATATTCTCGTCCACCACCGGATAGACCCAGACCGAACTGAACGACGTGTGCCGCCGGGCCGACCCGTCATAGGGTGAAATGCGCACCAGCCGGTGCACGCCCGATTCGGATTTCAGCCAGCCATAGGCGTTATGCCCCGAAATCTTGTAGGCGACCGACCGGATGCCGGCTTCCTCGCCCGCGCTCTCGCTCATCATCTCGACCGTATAGCCCTTCTTCTCGGCCCAGCGGACATACATCCGCGCCAGCATCGACGCCCAGTCGCAGCTTTCCGTGCCGCCCGCTCCGGCGTTGATTTCCAGGAACGTGTCATTGGCATCGGCTTCGCCGTTCAGCAGCGCCTCCAGTTCCTTCGCCGCCGCGACCTTGCCCAGTTGCGTCAGTTCCGCCTCGGCCTCGGACACGACATCGCTATCCCCCTCGGCCTCGCCCAACTCGATCAGGTCGATCAGGTCACCCAGTTCGCGGTCGATGCTGCGATAGGTTTCCAGCGCATCGGCCAGCATCCGGCGGTCACGCATCAGGGTCTGGGCGCGGGCGGGGTCGTTCCACAATTCCGGGTCTTCGGTCATGGCATCGAATTCTTCCAGCCGGTGCGGCGCGGTGTCGATATCCATGCGCTGGCCCAGCAGGGCCAGAGATTTGCGGATTGCGTCAATGGTGTTAAGCGTCTCGGAACGCATGCCGGATCACCTTGGTTGAAATCGGATCAGTCGGGGCCGTGCATAGCGCGGGGATGCACAAGGAGCAAGCATCGCCCGCCCCCGCGCCCGTATCGCTTCAGTACAGCCCGCCCGTGGATACCGTGCCCAGCGACGCGGGTGCGCGCGGTGCGGTTCCCCGCCCGGCATCGTCGCGTTGCAGCGCCTCGTAGCTTTCGCCGGGCGCGAAGATCGGCAGGTCAGACCCAAGCGCGAAGCCGCCATCGATCACGGCGGCAAGGCCGAAGATCGGCTCCACCCCCTCGCGGAAGAATTCGCTGACCACATGCGCCCCGGTCGCGCTGTCAGGCAGGCGCGCACCGCTATTACGGTCGATGTTGATGAAATAGCCACCCTCGGGCACGCGGAACCGACCGCCGCCGTATTTCTTCACCGCCTCGAGCATGAATTCGTTGAAAACCGGGCCGCAGATCGCGCCACCCCCGGCCCCGCGCCCCAGCGGGCGGGGCTGGTCATGCCCGATATAGCAGCCTGCGACGATGTTCGACGTATAGCCCACAAACCACGCATCGCGCCCGTCATTGGTCGTGCCGGTCTTGCCAGCCGTGGGCACGGGCAGATTGACTGTGCGCGCCGCCGTGCCGCGTTCGACCACGCCCTGCATCATCGAGGTCAACTGATAGGCCGTGACCGCATCCATCACCCGCGCCCGGCGCGAGGTGATCCAGGGCGCGCGCCCCGCTGCAAGGCTGCGTTCGTCGCAATCGGCGCAGGTGCGCTGGTCGTGGCGGTAGATCGTCTTGCCATAGCGGTCCTGCACGCGGTCCACCAGTGTCGGCTCCACCCGCTCGCCGCCATTGGCGAACATTGCGTAGGCGGCAACCATGCGAAACAGCGTGGTTTCCTGCGACCCGAGCGATGCCGCCAGAAACTGCTGCGCGCGGTCATAGACGCCGAAGCGTTCGGCATAGCCGCCGACCACATCCATGCCGATTTCCTGCGCCAGTCGCACGGTCATCAGGTTGCGCGACAGCTCGATCCCGCGACGCACCGGGGTCGGGCCATAGAACTGGTTCGAGGCATTGGTGGGCCGCCAGATGCCCTGTGGGGTTTCCACCTCGATGGGCGCATCAACGATGATGGTGGCGGGCGTAAAGCCCGAATCGAGCGCCGCGGCATAAATGAAGGGCTTGTAGGCGGATCCGGGCTGGCGCTGGGCCTGAGTCGCGCGGTTGAACACCGACGCCTGGTAGGAAAACCCGCCCTGCATCGCGATCACGCGGCCCGTGTTGACATCCATCGCCATGAAGCCGCCCTGCACTTCGGGGATCTGACGCAGCGACCAGCGGACATGGCTGCCATCGCTGTCGGCGGTGACGCGGCGCACATAGATCACATCGCCCGGTTCCAGATTGTCCGACAGCGACCCGCGCGCCCAGGAAATATCGGACCGCTCCACCACATGGGGCGCGTGGTAATCCGCGGCCACGCCTTCGATGCCCAGCGTCGCACGCTCCGCGCTGACCTCCAGCACCACAGCCGGATACCAGCGGTTGCCAAGCGTCACATCGCGTGCCAGTTCCAGACTGCCAAGCGCATCGCGCCACGCGGCGTCATCGGCCAGCAGGTCGGCGGCGATGCGTTCGCCGGTGGTGCGCAAGCGGCCCTGATTGCGGTCATAGGCTTCCAGCGCGCGTTGCAGCGCGTGAGCGGCATGGATCTGCATGTCGGGATCAATGGTCGCGCGGATGCTCAACCCGCCCGCGAAAAATTCCTCCTCGCCGAACGTGCCCGACAACTGGCGGCGCACTTCATCGGTGAAATAATCCCGGTCCGGCATGTCCGCCCGCGCACTACGGAAATCACCCGACTGCACTGTCAGCAGCGGCGCCGCGCGCGCGGCGTCATGCTGGTTGCGGCTGATGAAACCGTTTCGCAGCATCTCGCCCAGCACATAATTACGCCGCCCGATGACACGGTCGCGGTTGCGCACCGGGTGATAACTGGAGGGGGCCTGCGGCAGGGCGGCAAGGAACGCGGCCTCATGCAGGTCCAATTCGTCCAGCGTCTTGTTGAAATAGGTCTGCGCGGCGGCGGTGACGCCATAGGAATTCTGGCCCAGGAAAATCTCGTTGAGGTAGAGTTCCAGGATCTGGTCCTTGGTCAGCGTGCCCTCGACGCGGCTGGCAAGGATCAGTTCCTTGACCTTGCGCTCTCCCGTGCGGTCACCTGACAAGAGAAAGTTCTTCATTACCTGCTGGGTGATGGTCGAGGCCCCGCGCACATTCTCCCCGCGCGAGGCCACGGCCTCGTAGGCCGCAACAGCAATGGCGCGGGCATCAAAGCCGGTATGGACATAGAAATTGCGATCCTCGGCCGCGATGAAGGCATTCTTCACCCGATCGGGAATATCGTCGATGGGCGTGAACAACCGACGCTCCAGCGCGAATTCATCAATCAGACGTCCTTCGCCGGAATAGATGCGGCTGATCGAGGGGAGCGCATAATTGGCAAGCTGTTCATGGCTGGGCAGATCTTGCCCATAAAACCAGAACACCCCCGCCACGGCGAGCACCCCGAAGAACACTGCTGTAATGGCAAAGCTGAAAAGCCCGCCGAAAAAGGAAAGAATCGCACGCAGCACAGGCTACCCCTCACACGTCATGACCAGTATATACGCAAGTTCACAAGGAAGGTCAAAAACAGCGCGCGCATTTCGGACGCGCGATTTCGTTACCTGTCATGTGACGTTGCGGCCTTGTTGCGCCAGCATCGCCTGCCATCGGCCTTTTCCGCACGCCCTGTCACTGGCGGGTTACTGGCGGCGCAACGGTGCCTGCGCCTGATCGCGCGCCTGCCACCGGTCCAGCGCATCGGCCACCGCCTCGGCCATACGCAGGGTCCAGTCCGGATCGCGCAGATTGGCCATGTCGCGCGGGCTCGACATGAAGCCCAGTTCCACCAGCACCGAAGGCATGTCCACGGCCCGCAGCACCGTGAACGCGCCCGACTGGATGGGGCGGCGATGCAGACGCAGCCCGGCGGCCTCCACCC
>SLQN01000403.1 GCA_007131465.1 Paracoccaceae bacterium | reverse complement strand
TGGAATTCAAGACCGGCCATACCGGCGACATGGCCTTTGTGCGCGTGGGCCATGACCTGCGCGGAGAGGGCGGCGCGCAGATCCGCGAGGAACAGGATATCGTCTATCTGCCGATCCCCGAGCGTTTTCGCGCGCCCCGCACCATCCCCGCACCCGCCGCGCCGCTCTTCTCGGAGCGGGTCGAGGTCGGCCCGGTGCGGTTGTTTCGCTATTCGGCCGCGACTTATAACGCGCATCGCATCCATTACGACCGCGACTATGCGACCGGGGCGGAACGCTATCCCGGTCTGGTAGTGCACGGGCCGATGCAGGCGACGCTGCTGATGGAGGCGGCGATGCGCCACACTGGCGCCACGCCCACGCGCTTCAGTTTCCGGGGCGTGCATCCGATGTTTGACGGGGCTCTGCACTTGCAGGCCGAGGCCGATGGCGCGGCAGCGTTGACGCTTTGCACAGTGGCCGAGGCGGGCCATCAGGGGCTTCAGGCCCGGTTTGAATGGGAAGGGTAAGGCGATGGGAATTCTCAAGGGCATGCGCGTGGTTGAAGGGTCCGCTTTCGTAGCGATCCCGCTGGCGGGCATGACACTGGCGCAGATGGGTGCAGAGGTGATCCGGTTCGACCGGATCGAAGGCGGGCTGGACGCCCAGCGCTGGCCCGTGACGCAAGACGGCAAGAGCCTGTTCTGGGCCGGGCTGAACAAAGGCAAGAAATCCGTCGCCGTGGATATGAAATCCCCCCAGGGGCGTGAATTGATCACCCGGATCATCACCGCGCCGGGCGAGGATGCGGGACTGTTCCTGACCAATCTGCGCGTGCGCGGCTGGATGGACCACGAAACCCTGTCGCGCCATCGCGATGACCTGATCATGGTGGCCCTGCTGGGTGACCGGCATGGCCGCGCAGCGGTGGATTACTCCGTCAACCCCAGCTTGGGCTTTCCCGCTGCCACCGGGCCCGAAGGCTCGACCGAACCCGTCGCCCATGTGCTGCCCGCCTGGGACTGCATTGCGGGCAACATGGCCGTGACCGCGCTTCTGGCCGCCGAACGTCACCGGTTGCGCACCGGGCAGGGGCAGGAGGTGCTCTTTTCGCTCAAGGATGTTGCGAGCGCGATGCTGGGCAATCTGGGGATTATCGGGGAAGTCGCTGTCACTGGCACGGACCGGCCCAAATACGGCAATGCGCTCTATGGCGGCTATGGGCAGGATTTCATCTGCGCCGATGGCCGGCGTGTGATGGTCATCGGCCTGACCGACCGGCAATGGCGCGGGCTGGTAAAGGCTACGGGCACACAAGAGGCGATGGCCGCGCTGGCCGCCCGTCTGGGCGTGGATCTTGGTGCGGAAGGCGCGCGGTTTGAGCATCGCGCTGCGATCACGCAGGTGCTGGCGCCGTTTTTCGCGCGCCATGCAGTGGCGGATTTTGCCGCCGAGTTCGACCGCAGCGGGGTCACATGGTCGCAATTCCGAAGCTTCGCGCAGGCCGTCCGGGAAGACCCCGACCTGTCCCCCGAGAACCCGCTGTTCCACATGCTCGAGCAGCCGGGGATCGGCAGCTATCCGACCCCGGCCTCGCCACTGGATTTCTCGGCGATTGCGCGCAACGCGCCCGCGCCCGCACCCGCGCTGGGCGCGGACACGGAGGAGGTTCTGGCCGATGTGGCCGGGCTGTCGGACCGCGAGATCGCAATGTTGTTCGATACGGGTATCGTGACGGGTCCGCGACGCGATGGAATCTTCTACAGCGCGGCCGAATGAAGGGTGCCAGCGACGCGCCGGGGTATGATCTGCGGCATGCGCAAGAGGTGGCGGGTCGCACTGCAAGTCGCGAAACCGTTCCTCGGGACAAGGCGACAAGGCCTGCGCTGGCCTTGGCCGCTAGGCCAGCCTTCTTCCCAGCCAGCTTTCTTCCCAGGTTGAATCCGTCGCCTGCGCTGGAGTTGTCGCACCCACCGAACGTCTTGCCTGCCCGCACTTGCCGCGCGCCCATGGCCCGCGATGGGGTGCAGGCCCGCGCAGGCCCTTGCCGGGGTGTCCAGCCACCGATATGTCAAGCCTCAGGTTCAGCGTCTGGACAGCGACGCTGTGTGTTAGCAAAACACGTCAGGGCAAGATCTCGATCTGGACGAGTTGCCAGACACTGCGCGACATCATGCTTTCTGTCATAAAGGCGTCATCGCGATCAAAGGGCAGGATCAGCCAGTAAGGCCCCTTGTCGCGCACGGACATCGGCATGTCGTTACGTTCATAGGCGATTATCGGATAGTCGTCGGTCACGAAGTCTGCCGGCATCGTCGCAACGTAATCATTGAGCGCAGTCAGGCGGATCAGAGACGCGCCGTTACCGACGCCGAAGATATCTGCCATGGGCGTTCCCACAAACTCCTGCACCCCTTCGGTCCAGGGGGTCGTCGTGGACAGGCGGACGGTTTTGATGTCGCGCAATTCCTGTTCGGAGTAGGATTTCTCGGTTCCGGCAACAAGATCCTTCACGACAAGGTCCATGGCCATTGCCGTCGCCGGGACTGTCCCAAGGGCCGCGCAGACCAACATGCGCAGGAGTTTCTGGATGATGCGAAGAAACCGCATTCGTTCTCCCATATCTGGCGGCTGACGAGTGACCCCCAATTGAAAATTCGATTCGTTTCGTACTCGGACAGGGTGACGATTGCACTGGATCACTTTATATTCAATTAACATGTGTCCAGTTCGCAGCGGGTGCCGGGCTGAAATCGTCATCACCTGTAGCATTGACCGGCAAGTTGCGCTGAACCGGGCTTTAGTTCCGAAAAATCAGAGAATTTTAACGTGGCTGCTGCTAGCATCCCACATGACGCGGGTGCTTGTGCGTATGAGCGGCAACTCAAGAGGCAAGACAGGCCAAGAGGCAAGGCTGGAACGGGATGATATAGCGATGGGCACACAGTTGCAGGCGTTGATATCGCGGGTCTGGCCGGGGCACAGGGTCAAGGTCGCGATGGTGCAGAGGTCTATGCGCGGGATCAGCATCTCCGGCGGGGACGGCAATGGACGCTGATCCAAACGCGCTCGCCAGCCTGTCGACGTCGCGTCTCGTAAGACCCGCGGGCTGGATGGTCATGTCGGGCGTCCTTGTCACTTGCGTGGCCGGGCTGATCTGGCTGGCCGCGCAGATTGACAGCAGGTTTACCGACCTGCGCTCCACGGGTGCCGACAATGCCTACTGGTCCTCAAGCCAGGCCGAGGTCGATGTCCAGCGCCTGCGCCTTGCCGTGGCAGAAGCGATTGCCGACCCGTCCGAAACAGCGCTTGCGGACTTGCGGTTGCGCTTCGACATCCTGTTCAGCCGCGAGCGGGTGTGGTCCGCAGGCGCGATCCTTCAGGCGCTGGACGCGCTAACCGGAGAACAAACCCAAGCGCGCAACCCGATCCGGCAGTTTCTGGAAAACTATGTCGATGTGATCGACGGACCTGATGCGGCGCTGGTCAGTGCTTTGCCAGACATGCGCGACGAACTGCGCGACCTGTCGGAACAGGTCCGCAGCATCGCGCTCGACATCATGCATTTCTTCAATGCCGATGCCGATGCAGCGCGCGAAAATCTGGTCAGACTGCAACGCAACGCGATCCTGATCACCTATCTGCTGATCGCGGTCTTTGCGCTGATGATGGGGGTTCTTGCGGTCCAGTTGCACCGCAAGCGACAGGCGGAACGCAAGCTGCTACAGGGAAACCTGCAACTCAAGGCCTCGGAAGAGCGGACGGAAAAGCTGCGTCAGCAGATGCTCTCGGCGATTGAGGCCTTGCAGGACGGGTTCGTGATGTATGATCCCGACGAACGGCTTGTCGCCCTCAACAGCCGCTATCGGGAGATGTTTCCAGACCTCGTGCCCGTGCTGACACCGGGTGTGCCGTTTCGCGATGTGGCCGAATATGCGGCCCGCAACGGACTGATCGTCGAGGCGCGCGGCCGCGAGGAAGACTGGGTCCGCGAACGGATTGACGCGTTCCGGCGCGCGGACGGGGCGAACCAGCAAAGCACCAGCACCGGGCTGCATCTGCGCTATTACGAGAAGTTTACGGCGGATGGCGGACGGGTGGGGCTTCGGATCGATATCACCGAGTTGACCGACGCACTGCGCCGGGCCGAGGCCGCAAACCGCGCGAAATCGGCCTTCCTCGCGAATATGAGCCACGAGATCCGCACGCCGATGAACGGTATCCTTGGCATGGCCGAGCTGCTGGCGGATACGGATCTGGATGCGGCGCAGGCCCAGATGCTGGCAACGATCCGCGAGTCCGGCAATGCGCTGCTGACCGTGATCAATGACATCCTGGATCTGGCGCGGATCGAGGCCGGCAAGATGACCTTGTCCGACCATCCCTTCGTGCCTGCGGATCTTCTGCAACGCCTGGCCAGGCTGCATGGCGCGAATGCGCAGCTCAAAGGGCTGGATCTGACGTTGCGCATGGGGCCGGGGCTGGATCTGCCGCATCTGGGTGATCGCGACAGGCTGGGCCAGGTGCTTGGAAATCTGATCGGCAATGCTGTCAAGTTCACCAGTTCCGGCGCGGTCGCAATCACGGCATCCTGCCCGGAGGGCGGGGGGGTGCGGGTTGTCGTGCAAGATACCGGGGTCGGGATGACGCACGAGCAGATCGCCCGTGTGTTCGAGGAGTTCGAGCAGGCGGACAGCTCGGTCACCCGGCGTTTCGGAGGATCGGGGCTTGGCCTTGCGATTGTCCGAAATCTGGTTGATCTGATGGGCGGGACGATCAGTATTTCGAGCCAGCCTGATCACGGCAGCCGGGTGGATTTGTCCCTGCCGCTTGCCCGCGCGCCACTGGTACGCGACGCGCCCGCGCCGCCCCTGCAGACCCTTCCGGGCCTGCCGCCCGCCCTTCGGGCTCTGGTGGCGGAGGATAACCGTACCAACACGGCCATTCTTGCCGCGATGCTCAGTAAACTGGGCGTGTCGGCCGATTTTGTCAGCAACGGGGCCGAGGCCGTGGAGAAGTGGCAACCCGACCGGTATGATGTGCTGATCTTTGACATCTCGATGCCGGTTCTGGGCGGCTGCGACGCGCTTGCCCGGATCCATGAGCGGTCGCGCAAACTGCGCTGTGCCCCCCCGCCTGCCGTGGCGGCCACGGCGAATGTCATGCATGATCAGGTCACGTCCTATCTTGAACAGGGCTTTCAGGCCGTGCTCGGTAAACCTTACAAGGCCACGGATTTGCAACGGATCCTGTCCAAAGTGCTTGAACCGCGCCGGGCCGACAGCGCCAGCGAGGACGCTGCTCGCGCCCTTTCTGCACCATCGTCCGGCGCGGGCTGACAGCGGCATGCCGGGGATTGTTCTGTGACCGTTGGCCGTCAGCTACAAAAGGTCCGCAGCATGCCTTTGGTGTGCCCCGGTTGTTCCGACCAAATACTTTGCGTCAGAATTGCGGCACGGCGCGGACGTTTAATCCCGGCCTAGTCACCCGAATCTTTGGAAGTGGCTGGTGTACTCTTGATAGCTGTGTAGAATCAAGCTTCTGGAGTATCCGTCTTGATCAAGCCCACACTACACGACACTGAGGTGATTTGTTGAGTTCGGGGGTGGTGTCGACCGGCGAGATGGATTCTGAACACGGACTCTTTCCGTCCAAGGATTTCGTCCATGACCAACTGTTCTCTCGC
>SLQN01000457.1 GCA_007131465.1 Paracoccaceae bacterium | reverse complement strand
GCGCATCGGTCAGTTCCTGCGTGTCTTCCCAGAAATAATGCGGGTGGTCTTCGGTGCAGGTGTCGAAATAGGAGCGCGTGGCATCCACTGTGATCTCATTCACCAGCCCGGCATCGCAAAATGCCCGCAGCGTGTTGTAGACCGTGGCCAGCGACACGGCCTCGCCGCTGGACTTGGCGGCCAGAAACAGGCTTTCGGCCGTGACATGACGATTATGGCCGTCACCGATCAAAAGGGCTGCCAGCGACATGCGTTGCCGCGTGAGGCGTACCTTCGCACGCGCCAACCAGTCCGCGCCTGTCTTCAGCGCGTGATCATCGAGAGTAGCAAAATCCTGTTCCATCATGCGCATATATAAAGCCCGAATGCACAATAATTCAAATGAAAATAAGGTGCGGCCTGCGCCCGTGCCGGGCGGGTGGGCTTGAATGGAGGTCGGGCGCGGTGCTAGAGGAAGAAAACCCCACAGGAGAGTGCCATGTCCAGCTTCCCGAGTTCCTTCGACAAAGAGGCCCTTCTGGCCTGCGCGCGTGGCGAGCTGTTCGGCCCCGGCAATGCGCAACTGCCTGCGCCGCCGATGCTGATGATGGACCGGATCACCGAAGTCTCGGGCGATGGCGGCGCGCATGGCAAGGGGCATATCGTAGCAGAATTCGACATCCACCCCGACCTGTGGTTCTTCGAGTGCCATTTCCCCGGCAACCCGATCATGCCCGGCTGTCTGGGGCTGGACGGGCTGTGGCAGTTGACGGGGTTCAATCTGGGCTGGCGCGGCTGGCAGGGGCGCGGCTATGCGCTGGGCGTGGGCGAAGTGAAGCTGACAGGCATGGTCCGGCCTGATCGCCGGATGCTGACCTACAAGGTGGATTTCACCAAGGCGATCCAGACGCGGCGGCTGACGATGGGCGTCGCGGACGGGATCGTCGAGGCCGATGGCGATGTGATCTATCAGGTCAAGGACATGAAGGTGGCGCTGTCGGAGTCGTGAGGGGGTAGCCTTTAGCTGATGCCCGAACGCCTTAAGTGGCAGTATCGGCTGCGCATACGGTAGTGCGTGGGGCTGCTATGCGGAGAGGGTGTGTGCAAACTCGCGGCTTTTCGGTGGACCGTGGTATGGTTTCTGCAGCTGGCGCGGAGGTTTTTCATGGCGCGATTTCGCGAGGGTCTGGACCGCCAGCAAAAGATGTTACCGTCGAAGTATCCGGACGATCACGTTAATTAGAACAGCCCGGTCCGAACCGTTGATACCTTTCTCGACATGCTTGATCTCGCGACGCGTGGCTTCAATGTGCAGCCATCGTCCACCGGTCGGCCAGGCTATCATCCTGGGCCGCTGCTGCGGATTTATCTGTAGGGATATTTAAACCAGATCCCGTCATCACGGCGGCTGGAACGAGAGTGTGGCCGCAATCTGGAGCTCATTTGGCCAGACCACCTGTTCGCCTGAGACAGGGCGACCCGACTCACAGTATGCTGGTTCGAGGGTTGCTTTGGCGTCGTCTAGCGATCTCGCAAAAGAGGTCAAAGACGAGGTCGGGTTTCTTCAGGCAGTTCGAGCGGCGATGACAAAGACCACCGTTCGGGGCAAATTGTCATCGCGCGCCAAGCAGTTTGCTAGCTGTTTGATCCCACGGTTTGATGGCGGGATCCTTTCGCAGGAATGGAACGAAGCATTATAGGACAAGTTCGTCACGGGAGCGCCACGACCACGCACGCTGTCAAAGCTGCGATACAGCGATCGCAAGCTTCGCTCGCGCAGTTGAAGGGCTGCGCGAGACCAGCTTCGAAGGGCACCGCCTGATTGTCGCGCATGATGCCACGCGCGCCCTCGAGCAGGGTGAGACCCGTCGGGCGCGGATTAGAGCGCTGGAAGCCATGGGGGATGCCATGATGGCCAAGCTCACCCGGCAACATGAAGGCAAGAGCGCGAAAGGCCAGCGCGCCTCAGAGGCTGATCGGAAATCAGTTGAATGAATTCAGCAGGTTGTGATTCTGTTCGGTTGCGAAGCTGAACGGAGATCACACTGGCCTTGACCGAACTCAGCCAAGCTGCGAAATCCCGGCCACATCCGAACTGCGCCATGTCTGGCGCGAAGGCCTCGACCGCGCGCGCCGTCAGAGGCCCAAACCCCCGAAAGTTGCTCTGACAGCGCTCATGCGAAAGATGGTCGAACTGGCCAACGCACTTGTCCAGCAAGACCGCAGATGGACACCGAAAACAGCTTGCTCAAGACGGATACGCTAGAAAGGTGTGTGGTAAATGCACGGGAGTGGTCTGCGCCAAGATGCGCGAAAATGGCCTGTCCGAGGATGGTTCATCCTTGCCACCCAAGGACCGCTCGCAGTGTGGGCCACGGGCAAGGTCAGGCGCACCCTGCAAGACTAGGGTCGTCCCCGGTAAACGCCGATGCAAGCATCATGGTGGACGCTCCACTGGTCCAAAACCCGAGGCAGGAAAGGCGAAGATCTCTGCCGCTCAGAAGTTACGGTGGAAAAGGTGCCGGGAAGAGTGATAGCCAGCTCGAGATGCCCGTTCTCCGCCTGCCGAGCTACATCCCCGCGCGCTATCAGGTAATCGTCACAGTGCGCCCAAGTTATGGGTGCCCCAAGGGGCGCACATCCTACGGCTTTGGGGTTCATTGGGTCGATTCGCGGGTCAGCAACTCAAGAAACATAACCACGGCCTTCGGCAGCCGACGATCGCGCATCACACAGATATCGTGGGTAGCGCCCATTGGAGCCAGCGAGTGTAGCCGTGCCCCGATTAGCTCCTTGCTTATTAACTCGCGCTTGATAGGTAGGCTCGGCAAGAAGGTGACGATGTGGCTCGACAAGGCCAGAATGCGCAGGGCATCGATGGAATTGGTTTCCGCGATGGGGTTTGCTACTAGATTAAAGCGCTTGAACTCGGCATCGACCAGCCGCCGGATCGAAAACCCACGCACGGGGAGCGCCAGGGGATAGGCAACAATCTCGCCGATTGGTACGTCGGGTCGTCCTGCTAGCGGGTGGTCTGATCGTACGACCATAAGTAAGGGATCGTAGAGTTGAGCAACGGTTTCAACCTGCGCAGTCGGTGTCATGTCAAACGCGATCCCGATATCGGCCTCACCCGCACCGACTCCCTCAACAACCCTTTCCGACCCAGCGATCGTGTGTATGATCCTTATTCCCGGCCATGTCTGGCTGAAGTTTGCAATCATCGGCACAAGAAAATTCGCCACCACGCCCTCTGTAGAAAATATCCGCACCTGGCCGTGATGCATATTGTTGAGGTCGACAATCTCGGAACGGATACGAGAGACGTCTGCCTCCAGATCGCCAGCAAATCGCGCCAGGATTTCGCCTGCTTCAGTGGCGACCATACCCCTTGGTCGTCGCTCGAACAGAGGCGCTGAGAGCATATTCTCGAGTTTCATGATCTGGCGGCTGACAGCAGAAGGGGCCACATTGAGGTTTACCGAAGCCTCGCGGACAGACCCGCTTCGGTAAACTTCCAGAAAATAACGAATCAATGTCCATTCCATAGCGCTCTTTTCCGTATCAATTTCGGCAACGCATTGTACGTAAATCAGCGCTTGTCGCAACTCCTGTTCCGTCGGATCATATTTCAACACGCAGGCCAGTAACCCGCAAAAGACTGGAAAGTACTAAGCTGTCTGCGTTCACCTTTCCAGCAATGGAGTTTGGACGATGGAATCACAGCTCGAAAACCCTATCTGTCAATCTAAACTGACGCAGTTCGCCGGATGGACGGCTGGTGCGCTGATGGTGACTACCCTGCTCAGTGGTCCAGTATTCGCCCAGTCCTTGACGTTGCGATTTGCAATGATCACCGCCGAAACCTTTCCCTACATGGATGGCGCCGAGCGCTTCAAGGAACTCGTCGAGGACCGCTCGGACGGTGACATTGAAGTTCTTTTGTATCCAGGGGCCCAGCTTGGCGACGAACGCCAGATCAATGAAGCCATTCTAGAAGGTACGGTACAAATCGGCATCGGCGCTGGTGCGATGGCAAATCTGGCCCCGATTTACAACATTGTGCAGGTCCCCTTTCTGATACGCGGGCAAGAGCATATGCAGGCAATTGCGCTTGGGGATATCGGCGAAACGCTCGCCGAGCTAATTGAGCAACAGGCCGGGTTCAGGGTTCTGGGCTGGTTCAGCACCGGAGATAGCCCGATCGAAACTGTCGACGTTCCCGTTTCATCACCAGAAGATCTGCAAGGGTTGCGAATACGCGTGATCGAGTCCCCAATATTGCTGGATGCCATGCGGGCCTTGGGCGCCAATCCAACGCCTACGGCATATACCGAAGTCTACACAGGGTTGCAGCAGGGCATAATCGAAGGCGCGCATCTGGACGTCCTGTCGGTAGATACGCTCAATATACACGAAGTGATCGGCTACATGACCGATTGGGAGCAGATGACGTTTGTGTCCGAACCCCGGCCGGTTATCATGAACGCCGAGTTTTTCGACAGTCTGAGCGCTGACCACCAATCGATTATCGAAGAGGCTATGCTTGAGGCAGCCGATTATCAACGCGGGGTCGTCCTTGAGCGCATGGGTGAGATCAGGCAGAAACTCATAGATAACGGCATCACCATCACCGACGTCGACGCTGATGCTTTTACTGTGCTCGTGGAACCGGTGTGGCATGATTATGCTGAACGAATCGGTGCGACCGACCTTCTTGAGCGCATTATTGCTGCAACACCCTAACCCTTGGTGATGAGAAGATTTAGAGCGGTTGCCAATGCAATCGAAACAGCAGCAAGCTATCTGGCGGGCGGGTTGGTCTTGGCGGCGCTCTTTTCGATCAGCGCCCAGATATTCTTCCGCTACGGACTTCGCAACAGCCTATCCTGGAGCGAGGAATTTGCCCGCTACGCTTTGATATTTGCGACCATGGTGGGCGCTGCTGTCGCGTACAGGCGCGGCTCCCACGTGGCCATGACGCTGCTAATCGAGCGGTTGCCCGAAAAGACCTACGTCTGGGTGTTGCGCGCAACCCATCTTGGCGTGGCCGTTCTCTGCCTCTTTATCGCTTTTCAAGGTTGGATGCTCGCGATGCGAAACTTTGCGCGCAATCAAACTTCACCAGCCCTTCAGATCGAAATTGGCTGGATCTATCTGGCGATCCCGCTTGGCGCAGTGCTGATCATGTTCGCCGCTATTGAAGCCTGTCTCGGCAAGCCAAAACATTTATCGAGGCCTAGGTCTGATCCATGAATATTCTCGGTCTGCTCTTTTTCGGATTCATGGTCATTGGCGTGCCAATCGCATTTGTGTTGATTGGTAGCGCTACACTCTACATTGTTTTCCTTGGGAATATCCCGCTATCTACAATCCCGCAGCGCGTTTTCGCCGGACTTGATCAATTCGTGCTGATGAGCATACCGTTCTTTATTCTTGCCGGCTTTCTCATGAATGCCGCACAGTTGACTGACAAGCTTGTGCAATTTGCCGACCACCTTGTCGGCTGGTGGCGCGCCGGGCTGGCCCAGGTCAATGTGGTGACCAGTCTGTTTTTTGGAGGGATAACCGGCGCGGCAACCGCCGATGTTGCCGCTATCGGGCCGATCATGATCCCGGCTATGGTCAAACAAGGCTATTCCAGAGAACTCGCAACCGCAGTAACTGTTGCTAGTTCGGTGGTCGGGC
>SLQN01000033.1 GCA_007131465.1 Paracoccaceae bacterium | reverse complement strand
TGTCATACTCGAAGTGGTTGAAGATCATCAGCGCCCGATGCGCCGGGTCCTCGACCAGGCAGGGGCCGACCTGATCCGACCCGATCAGCGTCTTCAATTCCGGCACGGCGTCGATCTCGGGCTGGTGCATTTCTGTCCAGCGGCTGACCGGGATCAGCAGATCGTCGGAAAACCCGCGCAGATAGGGCGATGCGGGCGCAAGGTTGCGGTGGCGGAAACAGCCGAACGCCTTGGCGGGCAACAGATGCTTGGGCAGCCCGTAGAAATGCCACAGCATCGCCATGCCGCCCCAGCAGACGCCAAGGGTCTGATGCACATGGGTCTGCGTCCACGCAAAGACATCGCGCAATTCGTCCCAGTAGGTCACGTCTTCATAGGGCAGATGTTCGATCGGCGCGCCCGTGATGATCAGCCCGTCAAAGCGTTCGTCGCGCATCTCGGAAAACGGGCGGTAGAATTCGGCCATGTGTTCGGCGGCAGTGTTCTTGGTTTCATGTTCGGACATCCGGATCAGCGCAAATTCGATCTGCAGGGGCGTCGCCCCGATCAGGCGGGCGAATTGCGTCTCGGTCTGTATTTTCTTGGGCATCAGGTTCAGAAGCCCGATGCGCAGGGGCCGGATATCCTGCCGGGCCGCCGCCTGCTCGGACATGACCATGACCCCTTCGCGCGTCAGCACGTCAAAGGCAGGCAGGGTTTCCGGCAGCTTGATGGGCATGGGCGTTCCTTATTTCGGCAGGTTTTCGGCAATAAGCGATACGAAATCATCCGCCCTTCGGATGCGTGTAATCTCCTCAGCGGTCACGCTCACGCCCCAGTTGCGGGCCATCGCGCGGTATCGGGGCGCGCGATGGGCCAGCGCACGGGCATAGGTCCAGCGCACAAAGGCATCCGGGTCGATCCGGGGGCCGTCGAGACAGGTTTCGCGCTGGTAATCGGCCCAGGCTGCGCGCAGGAAGTCGGGCTGATAATACATCGGTTTCGGGGCGCGGTCGAAACGGCGGATCAGTTCGGCGGTATGCGCCTCTGACCCTTCGATCCAGATGGGCAGCACATGGCGGGCCAGACGCGTCATCAGCGGGTCATGGGCGTTGTCGGGGTCGATCACCTCGCAGATGGACCCGCCCGTATCGCAGACGAAATTCGTATAGCCATAAAGCGCTTCGGCGCGGGCAATGAAATGCGGCGTGTCCGACAATGCGGCAATCTCGGCGCTGCGGTGCTGGTCCTGGCGGATCATGTAGTCGTCAAAGGCCAGCCCGCCCTTGTCGGGATTGCCCGGCTTGCCCAGATAAGTGGACAGGGGCGCAAGATTGTCGAAGGTGATGTTCGAGCTGATATAGACCGAATCGGTCAGCAGCAATTCGCGCAGCAGCGGGACTTTCATCGCTTCCAGCTTGAAATTGTCGGCGATGAATTCGCCCATGTAGCGCGTGCCGATGCGGTAATCGATCGAGTAGTGGAACCAGTCCCCGCCCGCGCGCAGCAGATTGGCCAGATGCGTCTTGCCCAGCCCCGACATGCCAAACAGCATGACATGCTTGCGCGGGGCGTTCAGCCAGTGTTCGGCAGTCGGATAGAGCATGCGGCGCGTCCTGACGGTATATGGACACATGGACTAGCCAGCGCCGCGCAGATGGTCAATGCCAACCGGCGCGCGCCCGTGGCTCAGTCCTGCGCCGGGGTCAGCCGCGTGATACCCACAGCGCCCCCGCGCGCAAGGTCGGGGTCCAGTGTCATCGGGATGTATTCGCCGCGCCGCCACAGACCGCCCAGATCGTCGTAATGGCGCGACAACGGGTGGCCTGACTGGCCCGTGGACAGGATGAAGACAGAGCTTTCGGGATCGGCGAAATCATAGACCCCGCGATAGACTGCGCCATGCACATTGGCAAAGGGGTCCGGATCGCGCCCGGAGGTGCGCGCGCGCATCAGTGTGTGATCCCCGCCCGATGTCGATTGCCGGATATTGACGAAATGGCGCAAAAGCGGCACATCGCCTAACACCGAATGGCGATGCGTCGCCATATGCGCATCGCCCCAGCGCCAGCTTTCAACAGTGTCGCCATAGCGTTCGGTCAGGCGCAGAAGCGCCTCGTCCAGGGCGTTTATCGCGATTTCCGTGCAGGTTTCGCGGACCGAGGATTGCACGATATTGCACCATTCGCCCGCGCCATCCGTATCGCGGAACACCCGTTCGATGAAAACCGGGTCAACATGGGTGAAGGCTTCGGCCAGCGGTCCCAACTCGTCGCGGATCAGCCGGGTCTGCAGCGCGCGCATCCAGGCGGCATAGATCAGCGGCTCTGGCAGATGCTCGTTCATCTCGCCGTTCCAGTCGGCCAGCAGGCGCAGCGCGCGCTGGCGCAGATGGGCGCGGGTTCCCGTGGGCGCGGCCTCGCCGGAAAACCACAAATCCGCCGCAACCAGCGGCAAGAGCAGCCGCGCGGCGGGGCTGACTGTGTCAAGCTGCGCCTCGATGAAACTGTCGCGCGTATGCACGTTGCGGGTGCGCATCAGGTGCAGGAAACGCTCTACCCGCTGTGTGTCGCCCCAGTCATGGCTGACATGCAGCGGGAACGGGCGGTCCAGAAGCTTGTTGTTGGTATTGCCCAGGATCCCGCTTTCAGGGTCCGTGAAGCGGGGATTGGCGGAATAGGGCAGGGTCCCCTGCCAGCGGTTTTCGGCCCGCCAGCCGGGCGCGGGCATGCGCCCTTGCGTTTCGTGGTCCGCGTCACGGCGCGGCATCCGCCCGATGGTCTGCAAGGCAATCCGGTCCTGCGTCGCCAGCATCAGGTTCTGCGACGGGGCCACGAACAATTCGCCTGCCGCCATCGCCTCTTCGATGCTCTGGGCGCGCATCAGGCGCAGCGCGGCGGTCATCGTGGTGTCGCGTTCCTCCTGCGCGGTCCAGCCAAGGGCTGCGACATGACCCGGCGGCGTGACCGAGGCGAGATCGAACATGCCCCCTGACAGGACCGGCCCGTTCTCGGTCCAGCGCAGGGTCATGGTGACGGGGTCGTCATCAAGGATGCGGATGATCGAGCCGCGCGTCTCGAACTCTGCCCAGCCTTCGGGGGTGCGGTATTGTGCCGGATTATCGGGGTTCAATTCCTCGATGAAGATGTCGCTGTCGTCCATATAGGACGAGGTGATGCCCCAGCCCAGCGCCCCGGACCGGCCCGACAGGATCGCCGGGATGCCGGGAATGCTGGCCCCGATCACCCCGCCCGTGGACAGCTCCAGCCGCGCCAGATACATCAGCGCGGGTGCGGTCAGTTCCAGATGCGGGTCATTGGCAAGGATCGCCCCGTCAGACGCCGCACGTGCGGGTGTCGCGGCAAAGCTGTTGGACGCCCCTGCCAGCGCAACCGGAGCGACGGGCGAGAGCGGCACGTCCTGATGCGTGAACTGCGTGCCGGGTGTGATCTGCGGAAACAGGCTGGCATAATCGGGCAGTGCGGCCATGCCCGTGCCGGGCGCATCGGGCAGCAGGTCGCGCAACCGGTCCGGCTCGACCAGCATAGAGGCGCGCGCGCGCAAGACCTCGCGCCCGATCTGGCTGTTGAGTTGCACGGACAGGAGCTTCAGGATCGCCAGCGAATCCGCGGGCTGCCAAAGCGGCATTTCGGCGTTGAACAGGAAGAATTCCGGCGCCCCGCGTCCGCGTGCGCGCTCATCCGTCAGCCGCATCCAGGCGTTCACGCCTTCGGAATACGCGCGCAGCGCGGCCAGTGTCTCGGGATCCTGCGCGTCCAGCGCGCTGCGTGCCAGCCCGTAGATATCGAGGCGGCGCATCAACTCGTCCGTGCGCAATGTCCGGCGCCCGAACATTTCCGACAGCCGCCCCTGCGCGGTGCGGCGCAGCATCTGCATCTGCCACAGCCGGTCCTGCGCATGCGCAAACCCCAGCCCGAAAAACACATCCACATCCGCCTCGGCAAAGATATGCGGCACGTTATGAGTGTTGCGCACGATCTCGACCGGACCTTCAAGACCGTTCAACGCGAAGTCTTCGTTGTAGTTCGGCAGGGACCGGGCCAGGAAGAAATACAGCCCCACAGCGAATATCAGCGCAAGAGCGCCCAAAGCGCCGAAAATCCGCAGGAGCCAGCGAAACAAGGTGAACATGAGCAGGTGCAGGTCTTTGTGTTGACGGTCCGGTTGGCGCTGATAGGTATTGGTCCTGCGCCCAAAGCGCAATCACAAGAATTCGAGAGGGATGGCAATGGCGAGAGTGGCTTTTCTGGGGCTGGGCGTGATGGGGGCACCAATGGCGGGCCATCTTGCGCGGGCCGGACATGCGGTGACAGTCTATAACCGCACGGGCGCGAAGGCCGAGGCATGGGTCGCCACGCATGGCGGTCACGCCGCACCCACGCCCCATGCTGCCGCCAAGGATGCCGAATTCGTGATGGCTTGCGTCGGCAATGACGACGATCTGCGCGCGGTCTGCCTGGGGCCGGACGGGGCCTTCGCCGCGATGGGGGCGGGAACAGTCTTTGTGGATCACACCACAGTGTCGGCGCAGGTGACACGAGAGCTCGCTGCCAAGGCTGCCGAGCAGAAAGTCGGCTTCGTGGATGCGCCGGTATCCGGTGGACAGGCGGGGGCGGAGAACGGCGTGCTGTCGATCATGTGCGGCGGGAACGCCGCCGATTTCGACCGCGCCGCGCCAGTGATGGATGCCTATGCCCGCATCGCGCGGCTGATGGGCGAGAGCGGTGCAGGGCAGATTGCCAAGATGATGAACCAGATCTGTATCGCCGGGGTGTTGCAGGGGCTGGCCGAGGCGCTGCATTTCGGTGAAAAGGCGGGCATGGACGGGCGTGCCGTGGTCGAGGTGATCTCTCAGGGTGCGGCAGGGTCGTGGCAGATGCAAAACCGCCATGGCAGCATGCTGGACGGGGAATTCAACCACGGTTTCGCCGTGGACTGGATGCGCAAGGATCTGGGCATCTGTCTGGCAACTGCCGACGAAGTGGGCGCGGCCCTGCCACTGACCGCGCTGGTGGACCAGTTCTACAAGGAGGTGCAGACGATGGGCGGTGGACGCTGGGACACATCCGCGCTGATCGCGCGGTTGCGCAAGTTCGGAGAGGCGTGATGCTGTATGCGCTGGAGGGGCGGCAGCCGCTTGTGCCGGAAAACGGGGATTACTGGGTCGCGCCGGGCGCGCATGTGATCGGGGATGTGCGTCTGGCTGAGGGCGTCTCGATCTGGTTCGGCGCGGTGCTGCGCGGCGATAATGAACCGCTGGAGATCGGCGTAGGCAGCAATATCCAGGAAAACTGCGTGCTGCATACGGATATGGGCTATCCGCTGCGGATCGGGGCGGATTGCACCATCGGGCACAAGGCCATGTTGCATGGCTGCACCATTGGCGCGGGGTCGCTGGTCGGGATGGGGGCAACCGTTCTGAACGGCGCGGTCATCGGCCGGGGGTGCCTGATCGGGGCCGGGGCGCTGGTGACGGAAGGCAAGATCATTCCCGATGGCGCGCTGGTCATGGGCGCGCCGGGGCGCGTGGTGCGCCAGCTTGATGATGCCGCGCGTGCGGGCCTGCTGGCCTCGGCGCATGGTTACCGGGGCAACATGCAGCGCTATCGGGCCGGTCTGACGCCGGTTTCGTGATCTTGGTATCTTTAGGCGGCTCCGCCCGGCCCCCGCGCGGATGTCACGCCCCA
>SLQN01000278.1 GCA_007131465.1 Paracoccaceae bacterium | reverse complement strand
TGTAGAACTTGCCCGGATGCAGCCGCGACGGCACCAGGAAGTCGCGCGCCCCCTCGGGGCTGGACGCGGTGATGATCGGGGTCTGGAACTCGGTAAAGCCCGTGTCCCACATCCGGCCCCGCAACGACCGCACCACATTCGAGCGCAGCATCATGTTGGCATGCAGCCCCTCGCGCCGCAGGTCCAGAAAGCGGTAGGTCAGGCGCGTTTCCTCGGGGTAGTCGGGCTCGCCGAAGACCGGCAGCGGCAGGTCATCCGCCGCGCCCAGCACATCCATGGACCGGACATAGACCTCGATCTCGCCTGTGGGCAGCTTGGCGTTCACCAGTGACGCATCGCGCGCCTTCACCTCGCCCTCGATGCGGATGCAGAATTCGGCGCGCAGCTTCTCGATCGCGCCAAAGGCCCCCGAGTCGCTGTCGGCCAGCACCTGCGTGATCCCGTAATGGTCGCGCAGGTCGATGAACAGCACGCCGCCATGGTCGCGAATGCGATGCACCCAACCCGACAGGCGGACAGTCTCGCCGACATTCGCGGCTCTCAGATCGGCGCAGGTATGGCTGCGATAGGCGTGCATGATGGCCCCTTCCGGCTGGCTGTGGCTGACGCGATACACAATCTGCGCGCCCGGAAGTCAAGACCGGACGTCGGGGCGGGAAGCTCAGGTCCAGTGCATCTGCGCCGCGCCCGACAGGACGGCCTGTGCCTGCACAAGCTGGTCATTGCGCAAACCCACCGCCTGCGCGCAGGCGATCACCGTGTCATCACGCATCAGCACGAAATCCAGCGCCGCCATCAGAAGGGGCAGCTCCGGCCCATCGGCAGCCCCAAGCTGCGCGCGCAAATCAGCCACTGACGCACCACTCGCGGCCAGAAACACCGGCAACAGCGTGTCCTCGGCGCACAACCAGCCAAGGGCGGCAATACCAATCTGTTCGGCCTGGTCGGATGTCATGCGCGGGGGCTGCCTGTCTGAAAGAGTTTGTTAACCAGTTTGTTCTAAATCTTCATATAGTCTTAGTTTGTTTGAGGACATCTCACAATGCCTGGCCAGATACTTGTGGTGGACGATCAGTTGCTGTGCCGGATGATCCTGCGCGCGGGCCTTGGTTCGGCCTGTTACGACACCATTCTTGCAAGTACTGCCACCGAAGGGCTTGCGCTGGCATGCGAGCATTTGCCGGACCTGATCCTGCTGGATTACAATTTGCCCGATGGCGACGGCATGGATGTCTGCGCAAAGCTCCGCGCCAACCCCAAGACGCGCAATATCCCGATAATCCTCGTCTCGGCCGACCAGTCGCGCGCGACACGGCTGCGCGCGCTGGAGATTGGGGCGGATGATTTCCTGTGCAAGCCCATTGATGAGGCGCATCTTCTGTCGCGCATCCGGGTGCTGTTGCGCCACAGCGCCATCGAACGCGAATATCAGGCGCATGGCACAAGCGGGTTGCGCATGGGTCTGGCCGAGGCGGGCACCGATTTCGCCGGGCCAACGCGGGTGACGCTGGTCTGCACGCAAGCCGAAACACACGCGCAAAACCCTGTCGCTAGCGTGGATGCATCGCTTTATGATATGCGCCTTGCCCTGCCGGACCTGCTGGGCGCAGCGGCACAGGCCCGCAAACCCGACCTTCTGATCCTGTCGCCCGGTTGCATGGACCAAAATGGCGTCAACGTCATCGCCGATCTGCGCGCACGCCATGCCACACGACAGTTGCCGATTGCCGCCGTGCTGCCACGTGAGACCCCCACAGCTTGCGCCATGTTGCTTGATCTGGGCGCGGATGATGTGCTGCGCCTGCCGCTGGACGTGGCCGAGTTTCGGCTGCGCATCGCGGCCATGCTGCGGCGCAAGAAACGCCATGACGCGCTACGACGCGCGCTGGGGACCGAGCTTGACATGGCGCTGCGCGACTCGATGACCGGGCTGTTCAACCGACGTCATGCGATGGCGCATCTGTCGGCCCTGCTGGGTGAAGCGCGCGGGGGTGCCGGATTCAGCATCCTGCTGATCGACATGGACAATTTCAAGCGCGTGAATGACAGTTTCGGCCATGTTGCCGGTGATGACGTGCTGATCGAGGCCGCAGCGCGCATGGCCAGCGTCACCCGCCCGCAAGATGTGCTGGCCCGTTTCGGGGGCGAGGAATTCCTGCTGGTTCTGCCCGAAGCCGACATGGTGCAGGCGATATTGCGGGCCGAAGCCATCCGGCGGCAGATCGAGGACCGCCCGTTCCAGGTGAAGACAGGCGAGGTCACGCTTCCGGTGACTGCCTCGATCGGTGTGGCCGTGCATCTTGGCGAGTCGCAGGACCCCGCCCTTCCCCTGCCGGAACAGATCCGAGAGATCATCGATCGGGCGGATCAGGCCATGCGGATGGCGAAAGCCACCGGGCGCAACCGCGTCTCGACCATGGACGACGCAGAGGTCTGATCCGAAAGGGTAGCCTTATGGCATGGGTCTGATTGTCGGGTCTGGTTGCGGTCTTTTCTGGCCCGGTTTGCTGGCCCTCATCTGCGCGTCAGGTCAGCTGGCCTGAACTGGCGCGTAAGGCTGCCTTTACCACCGCCGCCGCCCGCGCGTCCTCGGCTGACCGGTCTGAACATCTTTCCACTCCACCCGCGGTCTGTCGGGCGCGTCAGCCAGGCTTTCTATCCGTGTCAGCCAATCGGGTGCAATGCACGCCCCGCCCGTCGCGCCTTGGCCGCGTCTTGCCACGGGTTCAGGCTATGGCAGATGTCAGTGGCGGCGCATGGGATTTGCGGCAGCAGTGTCGGGGGGGTGCGTCCATCCGGGCTGCCGGTCAGACCAGCAACTGGCCGCGGGGCGGCAGTCGGCTCTCGCGTCCACTCTGGCCCGCGATTGATCTTGTACCGAGCCTGCAATTCCTCAGTCAAGGGCCGCGCTGCGCCTTTCTGCGCGCCAGCGGCCCTTGCGCAATTGTGCGTCCAGCGCCTGCGCATAGGCACGGCGCTCGGTGGGTGTCATCGCGCTGACAGTGGCGACAAGCTGTGCATGCATCTGGTCACTGATCCGCACCAGCCGCGCCTGTACCTGCTGCAAGGCCTCGGAAAAGGCTGCGGCATCGAAGTCCTCGGCCTCCAGTGCCGCCAGCATCTGGCGCGGTGCGGCGACCGCGCTACCCGGCGGGTATCCCGTGTCTCTGGCAGCGCGCCAGACCTCACGGATTTCCTGCCGCAACGCGCGGCGGTCGTCTGCTGGCAGCGCCGCAACCGAGTCGCGCAGCAGCGAGCCGGAAGGCCCGATCCGCGTGGCTAGGCCCCAGACCATGCCCAGCGCCGCGAAATTCAGCACGACCGACAGGACAAGCGCCAGTTTCAACCATGGAAAGCGCCGCTTTGTTCGGGACTGATCCATCGCTCAGAACTCCAGCCAGAGGGGGTCATCCAGCCCCGACGGGGGCAGGGCAAAGTCGATAAAGCGCAGCGGAGAGTCCAGCCACAGTGGCAGATCCAGCGCCACGACCGGCATCGGCAGACTGACCCCGATCCAGAACCCGGCGAGCGCCGCCACAGCCCCCCCGGCCAGCCCCGGCATGGCCCAGCCGGCGACAAGGCGGCGCAGCCATGTGGCGGACGGCCTGCGCTTTGCAACCGGGGCGGCCAGCGCATCGGCAACGATCCGCGCGCGCAACTCCGGGCGCAGGTCCGGAGCGTTTGCGCGTGCATCGGCAAGATACTGGTCCAGCGGGTCGGGCTGGCTGGGTTCCGGGCTCTCAGGTGTCATCGTCATACCCCAATGCGTCACGTTGCCCGGCGAGAGCCGCCGAGAGGTTGCGTTTGCCCCGTGCCGTCAGGCTTTCCACAGCTTCGACCCCGACCATCATGATCGCGGCGATTTCGGGGTTGGACAGGTCTTCCAGATGCCGCAGGATCACGGCCTGCCGCTGGCGTTCGGGCAACTCCTGCAAGGCCGCTTCCAGCGCCCGCGCACGGGCCTGCGCCATAAGGCCCGCATCTGCGCCCGCTGCCGGGTCGGGCAGGTCCGGCAGCGCCTCCTGCATCGGACGGCGGCGGCGCAGCCGGTCGGTGCACAGGTTGCTGGCCACCCGGAACACCCAGGTCGAGGGCTGCGCCGCGCCCGCCTGCCAGTCCGGGGCCATGCGCCACAACCGCAGCATAGCCTCTTGCGTCACATCCTCGGCCTCGGCCAGATCGCCCAGCATCCGCGCGGCAAAACGCAACAGACGCGGGGCGATCAGGTCGGTCAGGGCCTCGGCGGCCTGCCGGTCGCCAGCCGCAACGCGCGCCAGCAGGGCTGCCTGATCCGGTTCTGCGCGCAGCTCCAGCGGCATGGCCCTGCCTTTCCGCGCGCGGGGTTACTGCCGCCCGCGCCATTGGCCACGATGCGCGGCGCGGTCCTGCATGCGGGCGGTGAAAGCATCATATTCCGCTGCATCGATCACACCATCGCCATTGCTGTCAATACGCTGGAACATCCGGTCCGCCTGGCGCGCGTCGCCACGCTGCGGGCGCAGACCTTCAAGCCCGGCGCGCAAGGCCGCCTCGTCCAGCAGACCGTCCGCATTCGCCTGCTCCATCAGTCGGGCCACGATCCGGTCCTGGGGCGCGCGCAGAAGGGCCGCGAATTGATCTAACGTCACACTGCCGGTGTTGTCGCTGTCGAGCATCTCGAAAGCAGGCAGGCCGGGGCGGGTATCGGCCTGTGCGGCCCCGGTCAGGACAAAGGCCGCAAGAAGGGCAGGCAGGACTACAGGTTGCATCGCGTTTTCTCCGGTTTTCTGGGCTCTCGGCCCGTGATACATCTTCAAACGCGCGCATGCCGTGGTTCCGTCGCGAAATTCTGCATCGCTTGCGGCAAGGGGTCGCAAGACCTGCTTGCGGGCTGTATTCCTGCGCCCGAGTGTTTATGTCGGCGGGACATGCTGGAGAGGAGTGGTCTGATGACCTACGCAGAGACAAGGCCGACTGACAGGCCGGAGGACGACCGTCCGCTGAGTCAGGCTGTGCTGCGCGGCCTGCAGTGCAAATGTCCTGCCTGCGGCGAAGGCCCGATGCTGGAGCGCTTTCTCAAGGTGCGCGACACCTGCCCCGGTTGCGGCGAAGACCTGAGCCACCAGCGTGCCGATGATGGCCCGGCCTACCTGACGATGCTGGTCACGCTGAAGGTGGTGACCCCGCTGATGGTCTGGGCGATGTTCGCCTTCGAATGGCATCCAGCGGTGCTGCTGGGGGTGTTTTCTGGGCTTCTGATCGCACTTTCGCTGTTCCTTCTGCCGCGCTTCAAGGGCATGATCGTTGGTATTCAATGGTCGCGCCGCATGCACGGGTTTGAGGACAGGGATGACAGCCACCGCTGACAAGACCGCCATACGCGACGCTGCCACGGTTCTGCTGGTGCGCGGCACCGGGGCGGATGCGCGTGTCCTGATGGGCCAGCGCGGGGCGAAGGCCGCCTTCATGCCCGACAAGTTCGTCTTTCCCGGCGGTGCAGTGGATGCAGGCGATGCCACGGTCCCGCTGGCCCGCCCTCTGCCCGCGACCTGTGCGGCGCGGCTGGCCCAGGGTGACGCAGCGCCCGGCGCACTGGCCGCCGCCGCGATCCGCGAATTGTGGGAAGAAACCGGGCTGATGCTGGGCCTGCCCGGCCATTGGCCCGACGCCCCGCCAGACTGGCAGGCTTTCGCCGCGCGGGGGCTTTT
>SLQN01000191.1 GCA_007131465.1 Paracoccaceae bacterium | reverse complement strand
TCATGCCCGCCCACCTGCTGGAAATAGGTGAATTGCGACACTTCCATCCCGTCGCACCAGACTTCCCAACCCAGACCCCAGGCCCCCAGCGTTGGGGATTCCCAGTCATCCTCGACAAAGCGGATGTCATGCAGCGCGTCGTCAATGCCGATGGCGCGCAGGCTTCCCAGATACAGATCCTGAAGATCGGGGGGCGAGGGTTTGATGATCACCTGAAACTGATAGTAATGCTGCAGGCGGTTGGGGTTCTCGCCATAGCGCCCGTCGGTGGGGCGGCGCGAGGGCTGGACATAGGCCGCAGCCCATGGTCTGGGACCGAGTGCGCGCAGGGTTGTGGCGGGGTGAAACGTGCCCGCGCCCACCTCCATGTCATAGGGTTGCAGGATCGCGCAGCCCTTTGCGGCCCAATAGTTTTGCAGCCGCAGGATGATTTCCTGAAAGCTCTGGGGCTTTTGTGATGCAGAATCAGTGCCCTCTCGCATGGCCGCCTCTTGTCTTGTGCGCAGAATTTCTTAATGCTGCGCCTCAATAGGCAAGCTGCCGGACAGGGTCAACGGACAAACCCGATATCGCGGGTTATGGTCTTGGCGCGCAATGGGATTTGGGAAGGGTGACGGGAATGAGTATGACGACATGCCGCTTGGGTGTTCTGGCGGCGACAGTATCGATTGCAGCCATCCTTTTTTCAGATGTCGCGCGCGCGCAGGAACAGCGCTGGGTGCAGATCGAGGCGCATCGCACGCTGGATGAGGCACTGCAACGCGCAGATCTGCTTGAGGCGCGCGTGGGCAATGTCAGCGGATTTCGTCTTCCCAGCGCTTGGTATGCATTGAGCATCGGACCGTTCGAGACCGAAGGGGATGCCTTCTCGGTGCGCCGACAGTTGCGCGCGGCAGGGGTAATTCCCGCCGATGCCTTTGTCAGCAATGGCGCGGATTATCTGGCGCAGTTTTTCCCCACCGATGGAAGCGCGTCTGCGCTTCAGGCCCCGTCTGCGGAGGACTCCGACGCGCAGATCCCTGATGCGCCCGAGATTGCCATCGCAGACCCGCTGCCCGAACCCGAACCCGAGGAAACCCTGCGCGAGGCGCAGGTGTCCGAGCGTTCGCTCTCCCGCGATGACCGCGCCGAAATCCAGACCGCGCTTCAATGGTTCGGGTATTATACGCTGGGGATCGATGCAGCTTTCGGCCCCGGCACACGCCGCGCGATGCAGGCCTGGCAAGAGGATCAGGGCGTGGATACCACCGGTGTCCTGACCACGCGGCAGCGCGCGGCGCTGCTGGGGGCCTATCAGTCCGAACTCGCCGCCCTTGGCATGCAGACCGTCCGCGACGAGTTTGCAGGCATCAGCATCGACCTGCCGCTGGCGATGGTGCAGTTTGACCGTCACGAAGCCCCCTTCGCCAGGTTCACGGAACGCAATGACAGCGGGGTTCAGGTCCTGCTGATCAGCCAGCCCGGCACGCAGGCCACATTGTTCGGCCTCTATGAAATCATGCAGACGCTGGAAATCGTGCCCCTTGAAGGGCGGCGCGAACGCCAGCAGAACAGTTTTGTGCTGACCGGGCAGAATGCCGATCTGCGTTCGCACACCATCGCCCAGTTTCGCAACGGGGCGGTGAAGGGCTTCACACTGGTCTGGACCCCGGACCGAGACGCGCAGATGGAACGCGTGTTGCCGATGATGGAAGCCAGCTTTTCCACGATTGACGGTGTCTTGCCTGAAGGGGCCGGGCAGGCCAGCACGGTCCAGCGCGGCGCACTTCTGGCCGGGCTTGCAGTCCGGCGGCCGGAATTTTCCCGCTCGGGCTTCTATGTGGATGCGACAGGAACCGTGCTGACCACGGCGGCAGCCGTCGCCCAGTGTGATCGTGTCACGATCGACGAGGCTTATACCGCGCGGGTCGTGGCGCGCGACGATGCGTTGGGACTGGCGGTGCTGCAACCGGAAACCCCTCTCGTGCCGCTTGCCTTCGCGCAGTTTCAGGAGCGGTTCGCCACGCTTGGTGCCGAGGTAACCATCGCCGGGTTTTCCTTCGAGGATGCGATGACCCGTCCTGTGCTGACCTTCGGGCGGATCGAGGATATGCGCGGGCTGAATGGCGAGGATGACCGCTTCCGGTTGAGCGCCGAAATCCGGCAGGGCGATCTGGGCGGCCCGGTTTTCGGGTCGAACGGGGCAGTGATCGGGCTGCTTGCGGGCCAGCCGTCGCAGGAAAATCGTGTCCTGCCCGACGACGTGAATTTCGCGGTCCCGGCCGAAGTGATCACGGCCTTCCTGCGAAGCAACAACATTTCCAGCGGGACGTTGCGCGAGGATGTCAGTGTCCCGCCCGAGGTGATGACGCGTATCAGCGGGGATCTGACAGTTCTGGTGTCGTGCTGGAACTGAGCGGCGCAGTAACGTCTTCTTGAGTTTCCGGCGCATCGGGCTATGCTGCAGCGCAGCCAGAAAGTATGTCCGATGCCCAGATACCTGACCCTTACCGATTACGCCCAGATCACCGGGTCGGCCCCGATCAAGCGACAGACTCATGGCTGGCGCGCGAAATGCCTGCAGCGCCTGGTGCGGCTTGACATGCCTGTGCCGCTGACGATTGGCCTGTCCTTCGCCGTGGTGCGTGAAATTGCGACCGGCGCTCAGATGAACCTGCGCCATCTTCTGGCGCATTTCCCCCAGGGCCAGCTTATGTCGGTGCGCCCGTCTGCTGAACATCCGGAATGGGGCGGGCCTGCGGCGATCCTCAACATCGGCATGAATGACGAGAAACACGCCGAGATTGCCGCTGCTTACGGCGAGCCGGTGGCGACCGAGATGTATTTGCGCTTCGTGCAATCCTATGCGGCCCATGTCGCGCATCTGGACCCCGACATGTTCGACGCGCAGGAGCCTTGCCTGCCCGCGCTGCAGGCGGCGCTGCGTGATTACGAGATGGAGATGGAAGAGCCGTTCCCCCAATCGCCCGCACAACAGCTTGCCGATGTGTTGCGTTCCATGGCGCGGGCCTGGGAAGGGACCTCGGCGCGGCTGTTGCGGCAGGCCAAGGGCGCACCGGCAGAGGCCGGGCTGGGGCTGGTCGTGCAGGCCATGGCAGGCGGCGTGGGCGCAGGCGAAAGTGGCGCTGGGCTGATCCGGTTCATAGATGCCGAAACAGGCGCGCCCCAGGTGACCGGGCGGTTCAAGTCGCGTGGGTTGCATGGTCTTGAGGCGATGCGCGAAGGAAAGGATGTTCTTTATCTGACGCGCGACAAGCGGGGTTCGTCGTTGGAAGAGCGCTGCCCAGAAGCCTTTGCCGAATTGCTGCGCCACGGCGAATTCGCGCGCAAGCGCCTGCGCGAGGAGATGGAGATCGAATTCACCCTTGATAACGGCAAGCTCTGGGTGCTGGATGCCGTGACCGTGCAGCGCTCGTCGCGCGCCTCGGTGCGGGTTGCCGTGGATCTTGCGGATGCCGGCATCATCGAGCGCGACGAGGCGCTGATGCGGATCGCGCCCGCGGCGCTGAGCGAATTGCTGCACCGTCAGGTTGACCCGAAGGCGCGCAAGGACGTGTTCGTGCGCGGCATCGCGGCCAGTCCGGGGGCAGCGCGCGGGCGGATCGTGTTCAGTTCCTCCGCCGCGCAGGCCTGCGCATCACGCGATGAGCCCTGCATCCTTGTGCGCCGCGAAACCACGCCCGAGGATATCCGCGGCATGCATGTCGCGCAGGCCGTGATCACCGAACGCGGCGGCATGACCAGCCACGCCGCCGTGATCGGGCGCGGGCTGGGCGTGCCCTGTGTCGTGGGGGCCTCGGCCATGCAGATCGACGAGCGGCGCAAGACCGTGCGCGCCGGCACGCAGAACCTGTCGGAAGGCGACATGCTGACAGTGGACGGCACGAACGGGCTTGTGCTGACCGGCGATGTGCCTCTCCTGGAACCTGCGCTTGATGACCGTTTCGTCACGCTTCTGGACTGGGCCGACGCGCGGCGCGATATCGGCATCCGTGCGAATGCCGACACGCCGGCGGATGCGCGCATTGCGCGTGAATTCAAGGCGCAGGGCATCGGCCTGTGCCGGACCGAACACATGTTCTTCGAGGATGACCGCCTGACGCTAATGCGCGAGATGATCTTCGCCGATACCGCAGAGGACCGTTCGGATGCGCTGGGGCGTCTGTTGCCGATGCAGCGCAATGATTTCATCGAATTGTTCGAGATCATGCAGGGCCAGCCTGTCTGCATCCGCTTGTTCGATCCGCCCCTGCATGAATTCCTGCCGCATTCCAAGGATGGGTTGCGCTTTCTGGCCGATGCGCTGAACAAACCCCTGTCCGAAATCACCCGCCGCGCCGAGGCGCTGTCGGAATTCAACCCGATGCTGGGCATGCGCGGGGTGCGTCTGGGCATCACCATCCCTGAAATCTACGACATGCAGGTCCGCGCGATCTTCGAGGCGACGGTCGAATTGTCGCGGCGCGCAACGCCAGTCATCCCGGAAATCATGATCCCGCTGGTCTCGGCCATGCGCGAGGTCGAACTGGTAACCTTGCGGATTGACGCGATGGCGGCAACAGTGCGGTCGCGGATGGCTGCGGAGTTCGACTACCGGATCGGCGTCATGGTCGAAACGCCGCGCGCTGCGTTGCGGGCAGGAGACATTGCGCTCCATGCGTCCTTTCTGTCCTTCGGGACCAATGACCTGACCCAGATGACCTATGGCCTGTCGCGCGATGATGCCGGGCGCTTCATGTCGGCCTATGTGCAGCAAGAGGTGTTTCCCGAAGACCCGTTCCACACGCTGGATCTGGACGGGGTGGGCGAATTGCTGACATTGGGGGCGCAGCGGGGCCGCAAGGCCCGCGAAGGGCTGACGCTTTCCATCTGTGGCGAACATGGGGGCAATCCCGACTCGATTCGGTTTTGTCGCGATCTGGGGTTTGATTATGTGTCCTGTTCGCCCTTCCGCGTGCCGGTGGCGCGGCTGGCTGCGGCGCAGCTTGTAATCTCTGAATTGGGTTAGACGCTGAATTTACGCGATTTTCGGTGCGGACGGCCGGTCAGCCCGTGACCGGACCCGCGCATTCTGGCCCATTTCTGGACCTTTTGTTCAAGTTCTGGTAACGTTTTCGCCAGAAACTTGGGGAAGACATCAGGGGCAGGGCGCATCGCGGCAGGTGCGCTGGTATTCATGTTATTTGAACACATGATATTTGGGCAATCATCATCGGCCCGACATGCGCAAGCTGTCCCGCACCCGTCCTGTGGCGGGACCTTGCAGGCACAGCCCCGGTCAGGCAAGGCCCGCGTCGCCCGGAAACGTCTGACATTTTCAGCGATCTCTGCGCTGGGCCTTCTGGTGGCCTTGCCCAGCATGGGATCACGGGTCGAGGTCGCAACCCTGGGTCCCGAACAGCATGCCCGCCTTGTGATGGCGTCGGTCGAGCATTCAAACCCGGCCTATCGCAACGCGGTGATACCGACAGCGCCGCAGGCCGCGCCGCTCCGTCTGGCCAGCCTTCAGGTCGAGACCGGCGCCCTTGCACTGTCGGACCGGTTCGGGGCCGCGCCCCGGCACGTCGCCGAGGAGGCGCGGGGGGCAGCCGATGCCATCCGCCCCGCCCGCCTGCGTCCGCGCGCCGTGTCAAACCTGCCGCCGAAGGCCCGGCCCGACGATCTGATGGTCAGGGTGGAAAATGCCACGGCGCAT
>SLQN01000286.1 GCA_007131465.1 Paracoccaceae bacterium | reverse complement strand
TTCTACGGCTTGCCGGTGAACGCTGCGACAATCACGCTTGAAAAGACCGATACCCCAGTCCCCTACCCCGCCAGAATCGAAACCGGCGCAGGCCCGGTGACAGTTTTTGATCCCGGTTTTCCGCTGTATTGGCGGGTCTTGTGAAAGATAGCTGACCATGATTCCTTCCACCTTTCCCGACCGCGCCACGGTTGCCCGACTGACTGCGCGCATGCTTCTGGACATCAAGGCCGTGCATTTCAACGCGCGCGAGCCGTTCACCTTCGCATCGGGCCTCAAGGCGCCGACCTATATCGACTGCCGCAAGCTGATCAGCTATCCGCGGATCCGGTCAAACCTGATGGATTTCCTGACCTGCCGGGTGCTGGAAGATGCAGGCTTCGAGGCCTTCGACAATATCGCGGGCGGAGAGACGGCGGGAATCCCCTTCGCAGCCCTGGTGGCCGAACGCATGGCCCTGCCGATGAGCTATGTGCGCAAGAAGCCCAAAGGCTACGGACGCAATGCCCGGATCGAGGGCGAAATGCACGACGGCCAGCGTGTGCTGCTGGTCGAAGACCTGACCACGGATGGCGGGTCGAAACTGAGCTTTGTCGATGCGATCCGCGAGACCGGGGCGGACTGTGCGCATACGGCCGTGATCTTCTATTACGGTATCTTTCCGGAAACCGAACCCCGTCTGGCCGAACATGGGGTGAAACTGCACTATCTGTGCACCTGGTGGGATGTGCTGGCGGCGGCACGGGCAGGACAGGATTTCGACACGGAAACGCTGGATGCGGTCGAGGCGTTCCTGCGCGCACCGCGCGACTGGGGATAGCCCTGGGCCTGGCCTTCGCTGCCCCCGCGTGCAGCGCCATGCCCCGCAGCGTGCGAATTGCGTGACGATAGCGCGCGCAGGTTGCTGCATCACGGGCAAGGCCCTGCCGAGAGAGGTTGCACACTCTTCCCCCGACGCCCAAATCTGGGTATCAGAAAACCGAAGACCATTCTGACGACAGGAGAACAGGCGGATGCGCAGAGTCGTGATCACGGGGCTGGGTATGGTCACCCCACTGGCATGTGGGGTCGAGGCGACATGGGCGCGCCTTGTCGCCGGGCACTCGGGCGCCGGGCCGATCACGCGCTTTGATGCCAGCCAGTTCGCCACCACCTATGCGTGTGAAGTTCCGCGCGGTGACGGCGCGGATGGCACGTTCAACCCCGATGACTGGATGGAACCGAAAGAAGCGCGCAAGGTCGATGAATTCATCCTTTACGGCATGGCCGCCGCCGATCAGGCGGTGCGCGATTCAGGCTGGATGCCCACGGATGAAGAGGGCCGCCAGCGTACCGGCGTCATGATCGGGTCGGGCATCGGTGGGCTTTCGGCCATTGCCAGTACAGCCGTTCTCTTGAAGGAACGCGGACCGCGCCGGGTCTCGCCTTTCTTCATCCCCTCGGCGCTGATCAACCTTGTCTCGGGTCAGGTCAGTATCCGGTTCGGCTTCAAGGGGCCGAACCATGCTGTGGTCACCGCCTGCTCGACCGGCGCGCATGCCATCGGCGATGCCGCGCGGTTGATCCAGTGGGGCGATGCGGATGTGATGGTTGCGGGCGGCGCGGAAAGCCCGATCTCGGATATCGGCATTGCAGGATTCAATGCCTGCAAGGCGCTGTCCACCAAGCGCCCGGACGCGCCCGAAACCGCCTCGCGTCCCTATGATGCCGACCGCGACGGATTCGTCATGGGCGAAGGCGCGGGCGTGGTGGTGCTGGAAGAATATGAGCACGCGAAAGCGCGCGGCGCGAAAATCTATGCCGAAGTTCTGGGCTATGGCATGTCAGGCGATGCCTATCACATCACCGCCCCCGCCGAAGATGGCGATGGGGCCTTGCGGTCCATGAAGGCGGCAGTAGCACGCGCAGGCATCGACCCCGGCCAGATCGACTATATCAACGCGCATGGCACCTCGACGATGGCGGATGTGATCGAACTGGCGGCAGTCGAGCGGCTGCTGGGCGCGGCGTCCGGCAAGGCCACGATGTCGTCGACGAAATCAGCTATCGGGCATCTTCTGGGTGCAGCGGGTGCGGTCGAGGCGATTTTCTGCGTGCTGGCGCTCCGCGACCAGATCGCGCCGCCGACGCTCAACCTCGACAATCCTGCGGTAGACACGCAGATCGATCTGGCACCGAAGGCTGCCCGCAAGCGTGAAATCACGATTGCGCTGTCGAACAGTTTTGGTTTTGGCGGCACGAATGCCAGCCTGATCCTCGGAAAGGTAGCGACATGATCCGGCATGTCGTTGCCAATTTTCTGACGCTGGCCATCGTGGGTCTGATCGGGCTTGGCATTGTCATCTCATCTGGCAAGCGCAGTTTTTTTGCTGAAGGTCCGCTGGCCGCGCCGATCTGCTACCGCGTCGCGCCGGGGGCGTCATTACGCGTCGTCTCGACTGGGCTTGCGCAGGAAGGCGCGATAGAATCCGAGCAGATTTTCCGCATCGGTGCGCAATATACTGACCGCGCGGGCGCATTGCGCTTTGGGTCGTATCTGATCCCCGAAGGCGCGTCGATGGACCAGATCATGGACCTGCTGACGCGCGGCGGTGCGTCGACCTGCGGGGCAGAGGTTCAATATCGGATCGGCGTGACGCGGATCGACACCTTGCTGCGCGAACTTGACCCGGCGACCCAGCGCTTCGACGTGATCGCGCAATTCGGACCTGACGAGGACCCGCCCGAGGAGTATCTGCGCTTCACCCAGCAGCCCGACATGCAATACCGCATCACGGTGGCCGAAGGGGCGACAAGCTGGCAGGTCTGGGAAGGGCTGCGGCTGGCGGAATTCCTGAGCGGTGATCTGGGCGAGGTGCCGCGCGAAGGCTGGCTTGCGCCTGACAGCTATTCCGTGCAGCGCGGCGCGGATCGCCAAGCCCTGCTGGTCGAGATGGAGACCCGGCAAGACCGCATCCTGACCGAGTTGTGGGAAAGCCGCGCCGATGGCCTGCCCTATGCCACGCGCGAGGAGGCGCTGATCATGGCCTCGATCGTGGAAAAGGAAACCAGCGTGCCGGATGAACGTCGGCAGGTGGCGTCCGTCTTCGTCAACCGGCTGGGCATCCCGATGCGGCTGCAAACCGACCCGACGGTGATCTATGGCATAACGCAGGGGCGCAGCACCTTGGGGCGCGGGTTGCGGCGGTCCGAACTCGATGCCGTGACACCCTGGAACACCTACCGCGTGGATGGACTGCCCCCCACGCCGATTGCAAATCCCGGCCGCGCGGCGATTGCCGCCGCGCTTGACCCCGATGATACGCCGTATCTCTATTTCGTGGCCGATGGCACGGGCGGGCATACCTTCACCACGAACCTTGCCGATCACAACCGCGCTGTCGCAATCTGGCGCCAGATCGAGGCCGAGCAGCGCGCGCAGGAACCGCAAGGCAACTGACGGGGAGTAAGGTGGCACGCCACCTTGCCCCGGTCTGCGTCCTCGCCTACACCCTTCCGCAGCATTCAAACCCGAAAAGGCAAGCCCATGCGCCTGACCCGCTATTTCCTGCCCGTTCTGAAAGAAACCCCGTCCGAGGCACAGATTGCCAGCCACCGGCTGATGCTGCGCGCGGGCATGATCAAGCAGGCCAGCGCGGGCATCTATTCCTGGCTGCCGCTGGGGTTCCGGGTCTTGAAGCGGATCGAAGCGATCGTGCATGAGGAACAGGTCCGCGCGGGCCACATCCCGATGCTGATGCCGACGCTGCAACCGGCCGATCTGTGGCGCGAATCCGGACGTTATGACGATTACGGTCAGGAAATGCTGCGCATCAAGGACCGGCACGACCGCGACATGCTGTATGGGCCGACGAACGAGGAACTGATCACCGATATCTTCCGCGCCCATGTGAACAGCTACAAGGACCTGCCGCTGACGCTGTATCACATCCAGTGGAAATTCCGCGACGAGATCCGCCCCCGGTTCGGGGTCATGCGGGGCCGCGAATTCCTGATGAAGGATGGCTACAATTTCGACCTAGACAAAGACGCAGCACTCCATGCGTATAACCGCCATCTGGTCAGCTACCTGCGCAGCTATGAACGCATGGGCCTGCAAGCCATTCCGATGCGCGCCGATGGCGGGCCGATTGGTGGCGATTACACGCATGAATTTCTGGTGCTGGCAGAAACCGGCGAATCGGAAGTCTTTTATGACAGTGCGATCACGGACCTGAAATTCGGCGAACGCGCGGTCGATTACGACTCCGTGCCGGAATGTCAGGCCGTGCTGGAGGAGTTCACTTCGCGTTATGCCCGCACGGATGAAACCCATGACGAAAGCGCCTTTCACGCGCAGGTGCCCGAAGCGCGCCGCCGCAGCGCGCGCGGGATCGAAGTGGGCCAGATCTTCTATTTCGGCACGAAATATTCCGAGGCGATGGGCGCGACCGTTGTCGGCCCCGACGGTGCGCGCGTGCCCGTGCATATGGGCAGCCACGGTATCGGCGTCTCGCGCCTGTTGGGCGCGATCATCGAGGCCAGCCATGACGAGCGTGGCATCATCTGGCCGGAAGGCGTGACGCCGTTTCCCTGCGGGATTGTCAACCTCAAGCAAGGGGACAGCGCTGCGGATGCCGCCTGCGAAGGGCTTTACACGGCGCTGCGCGCGCGCGGGCTGGAGCCGCTTTATGATGACCGAGACGAGCGTGCGGGCGCGAAATTCGCCACGATGGACCTGATCGGCCTGCCCTGGCGCATCACGGTCGGGCCGCGCGGGCTGGAAAAAGGCGTGGTCGAACTGACCTCGCGCCGTTCGGGCGAGAGCGAAGAGCTGTCCCCCGAAGCCGCAGTGGACCGGTTGGCGCAGATTTACGCAGCCTTCCCGAGCGCGTGATTGACGATACAGTCAGACAGCGGCACACTGAAACCCAGTTTGTGCAGGGGTGCGAAACCGCAGTGATTGTGCATGCCAGACCTCATGCAAGGAGGCGCATATGTCAGAAAGCGCGACTGTTCCGACCTGGCGCAAGGTTGTCGCCGCGATCCTTGATTTCCTGACGGTCTTTTTCGGGCTTGGCTATCTCATTGCGCTGGTCACTGGCGAGACGACAGAGGCGGGCTTCAGCCTCGATGGCCTATCTGCGCTGGTGCTCTTTGCCGCGATCATCGCCTATTTCTGGGTCCTGCCCAGATTTGGCGGGACAGTGTGGCAACGTATCCTGCGCACCCGCCGCTGACGCCCAATGCGGCAGATATGAGCCGAACCGGGGCGACAGGCGCCCCCGAAATTGACATGACCCCACCCAAGGTGCGACAGTTTGCCGCATCATGAAAGGGTGGTCCCATGGCGCGCTGCGTATTGATCGGAACGACAAAGGGCGCCTTCGTGCTGCGCCAGCAGCCTGACGGGGATTTTGCGGTCGCTGGCCCGTGTTGCGATGGCTGGCCCATCAACCACGTTGTCAGCGATGGTCAGAACCTCTGGGCCGCAGGCGGGGGCGACTGGTTCGGCGCAGGGGTGTGGCACTCGGGGGATGACGGCGCGACATGGACGCTGACCCGTCTGACGCGCGGGCAGATGGATGACTGGGCGGAAAGCGACGCCGAATTCGCAGCGATGATCGGCTGGAAGCAGCAGGATTTCCCGTTCGGAGCGGAGTTTTCGCAAATCTGGTCCCTGCACCATGCACAGGGCAGGCTTTATGCGGGCACGAAACCCGCCG
>SLQN01000045.1 GCA_007131465.1 Paracoccaceae bacterium | reverse complement strand
TCTGCCGCGCTGGCCCGACGCGGCTGCATTGTTCGACTGGCTGGCGGGGCAGCGCAACGATCTGCAAGCACCCGCCTGCGCGCTTGTGCCCGAAATCGGGCAGGTGCTACAGGCGCTTGCGCGGTCTGACGGCTGCGCCATCGCGCGTATGTCGGGGTCAGGGGCGACTTGTTTCGGACTTTACGCGCGCCGGTCTGACGCCGAAGCCGCTGCCGCTGCGCTGGCAGCGGCGCAGCCCGGATGGTGGGTCGTCGCCACGCCGCAATTCGCCGCTCAGGACAGCCGCGCGACCACGTAATCGGCCAGATCCCGAAGCATGTCGCGCAGCGGATGATCGGGAAGCGGCACGAGCGCCGTCTTGGCCTTCTGGGCCCAGGCCAGCGCCTCCTGCCGGGTGCTTTCCATCGTGCCGTGCCGCGCCATCAGGGCCTGCGCCTGTTCGAAATCGCCCTCCGCCTGCCTGCCCGCGCCGATCACCCGCTGCCAGAAGGCGCGTTCCTCGGCATCCGCCTGCGCAATGGCGCGGATGACGGGCAGGGTCACCTTGCGTTCACGGAAATCATCTCCGATATTCTTGCCGATCCCAGTGCCCGCACCGCCATAGTCGAGGTAATCATCGACAATCTGAAAGCTGATCCCCAGCGCGTCGCCATAGGTGAACAAGGCCTGCACATACGCGTCGGGCGCATCAGCCAGCACTGCCCCGGCTTCGGTTGCCGCCGAAAACAGTGCCGCAGTCTTGCCCCGGATCACACGCAGATACTGATCCTCGGTCGTGGCGATGTTCTGCGCCGTGGTCAGTTGCAGCACTTCGCCCTCGGCGATCGTGGCCGAAGCGTTCGACAGAATGTCCAGCACCCGCAGCGACCCGCATTCGACCATCAACTGGAAGGCGCGCGCGAACAGGTAGTCGCCCACCAGAACCGAGGACTTGTTGTCCCACAGCAGATTGGCCGTGGGCCGCCCGCGCCGCTGCCGGCTTTCATCGACCACATCGTCATGCAAAAGCGTGGCGGTATGGATAAATTCAACCGTGGCCGCCAGATGATGATGAAAATTGCCCTGATAATCGCACAAATGCGATGCCGCGAGCACCAGCATGGGGCGGATGCGCTTGCCCCCCGCCTCGATCAGATGGGCTGTTACTTCGGGGATGCGCGGCGCGTTTTCCGATACCATCCGGGCCCGGATCAGGACATTGACCTGCGCAAGGTCCTGCGCCAGATACTGTGCCAGCCGGTCTTGGGGGGCCAGCCCGTCTTGTGGGGCCTGTGTCATGTATCGCGTGTCCATTCTGGCACTCGTGTCCTGTCTCGACAAACTGTCCCTGAAGGACTTAGTGTTGCAACATGAAAGAGCTACTGCGCACGACCAATCCGACGATCATTCCGTTTGCCACGGCCATCCTGCAGGGCGAGGGTATAGAGGTGTTTGATATCGACGTCCATATGCACACACTCGAATCGACACTGGGCATGATGCCGCGCCGGTTGATGGTCCGGCGGGAAGATCACTTCATGGCCGTGTCGATCCTGCGCGACAACGGCATTCCCCTGCATGACTGACGCGTTGACGCGCGATGCGTTTCTGGATGGCCGGGTCATGGCCTGGCAGCCGCGACAGGGGTATCGCGCGGCCACCGACCCGGTGCTGCTTGCGGCCAGCGTGCCGGCACGGGCGGGACAGTCAGTGCTGGATCTGGGCTGCGGGGTGGGTGTCGCCGCGCTTTGCCTGCATGCGCGCGTGCCGGGGCTGTCCCTGACCGGGGTCGAGATACAGCCCGCCTATGCCGAATTGGCCCGGCGCAACGCCGCCGAAAACATGGCCGCGATGACCGTCGTGGAAGCTGATCTGACCGATCTTCCCGCCGATCTGCGCGCCCGGAGTTTCGATCATGTCATCGCCAACCCACCCTATTACGCGCCCGATGGGCCAGAGGCGCGCGACAAGGGCCGCGACCGCGCCTTGCGCGAGGAAACGCCGCTAGCGGCCTGGCTGGAAATTGCGCTGCGTCGCTGCCGGGATGGGGGCCATGTCACCGTCATCCACCTGACCGAACGCCTGTCAGAGATGCTGTCAGCCTTTGCAGGTCGGGCGTCGTGCCGGGTGCTGCCGCTGACCGCGCGGGCGCAGCGCCCGGCCCGGCGCGTGATCGTGCAGGCCCGCAAGGGCGCGCGCGCGCCGCTGGTGCTGCTGCCGCCGCTGATTATCCACGAAGGCGCAACCCATCCCGGTGATGGTGAATTCTTCACCGACCCCGTGCGCAGGGTCATGCGCCAGGCGGGGGCACTTGATCTCGCAGAGATGGCGCGCGCGTGATGCCTTGCCGCCATGACACAGGCAGGGCATAGAAGGCGCGATGGCCCGACAACTCGACTATCTGACACTCCGAGAGATCTTTCGCCGCTTTCACGCGGCGGACCCCGCACCGCAGGGGGAACTGGAGCATGTCAACGCCTATACTCTGGTCGTTGCCGTGGCGCTGTCGGCGCAGGCCACGGATGTCAGCGTGAACAAGGCCACGCGGGCGCTGTTCAAGCTGGCCGACACGCCCGAAAAGATGCTCGCGCTGGGCGAGGAGGGGCTGATCCAGCATATCCGCACGATCGGGCTGTTTCGCAACAAGGCCAGCAATGTCATCAAGCTTAGCCGCATTCTGGTCGAGCAGTATGGCGGCGACGTCCCGTCCAGCCGCGCGGCCCTGCAGGCGCTGCCCGGTGTCGGGCGCAAGACCGCCAATGTGGTGCTGAACATGTGGTGGCGCATGCCCGCGCAGGCCGTGGACACGCATATCTTCCGCGTCGGCAACCGCACCGGCATCTGTCCCGGGCGCGATGTTACGGCGGTCGAGCGTGCCATCGAGGACCATATCCCCGCTGAATACCAGCTTCACGCCCATCACTGGCTGATCCTGCATGGCCGCTATACCTGCCGCGCGCGCAAGCCCGCATGCAAGGCCTGCCTGATCCATGACCTGTGCCAATTCGAGGACAAGACACCATGAAACCCTACCAGATCGCCGGGATCGGCAATGCGATTGTCGATGTCATCTCGACTGTCGATGACCGGTTCCTTGACCACATGAGCATCCGCAAGGGCATCATGCAACTGATCGAGCGCGCGCGTGCCGAAACGCTTTATGGCGCAATGACAGACCGCGCGCAGGCTTCGGGCGGGTCGGTAGCCAACACGCTGGCAGGGGCGGGGGCACTGGGCCTGAAGGCGGCCTTTGTCGGGCGCGTGAATGATGACGCGCTGGGCCAGTTCTATGCGGCCGATACCGAAGCCGTGGGCACGCGCTTCGTAAATGCCCCGGTCGCGGGGGGTGAATTGCCGACCTCGCGCTCCATGATCTTCGTCACCCCGGACGGCGAGCGGTCGATGAATACTTATCTGGGCATCTCGGCCGAACTTGGCCCCGAGGATGTGGACGAGGGCGTGATGGCCGCAAGTGAGATTGTCTTTCTGGAAGGCTATCTGTTCGACAAGGACAAGGGCAAGGACGCGTTCCTGAAGGCTGCGCGCGCCTGTCGCGGGGCAGGCGGCAAGGCCGGGATCGCGCTGTCAGACCCGTTCTGCGTGGACCGTCACCGCGCCGATTTCCGCGCGCTTGTGGCACAGGACATGGATTACGTGATCGGTAATGAACAGGAATGGATGTCGCTTTATCAGGCCAATGATCTGGAAGATGCGCTTGCGCAGGCACTGCGCGACTGTGATCTGGTGGTCTGCACCCGCTCGGGCGACCCGGTCTGGATATTCGAGAAGGGCCAGCGCCACGAAATTCCTGTCGCGCGCGTCGTGCCGGTGGATGCCACGGGCGCGGGCGACCAGTTCGCGGCCGGGTTTCTGTGCGGGCTGGCAACAGGGCGCGACATGGCGGCGGCTGGCCGGATGGGCGTGATCGCGGCCTCGGAAGTGATCAGCCATCTTGGCGCGCGTCCGCAAACCGATCTGCGCGCTGCCTTCCAGCGCGCCGGGCTGCCGGCTGCCTGAGCGAAAGGTCTTGCAAGGCCCGCCGCTGCCACCCATATTTTTCCGTAAGCGAGTTTGAGGGTCACATCATGGGATATACCAAGACTGCCATTCTGATGGCTGCCATGACTGCACTTTTCATGGGCATCGGCTATCTTTTGGGCGGCGGTGCTGGGCTTTTGCTGGCCTTTGCAGTTGCCGCCGGGATGAATGCCTATGCCTACTGGAATTCCGACAAGGCGGTTCTGCGCATGCACAATGCGCAGGAATGCAACAGTCAGATCCACCCGGAGTTGCAGCGCATGGTGCATCGGCTGGCCGATGATGCAGGCATGCCCCATCCGCGTGTTTATGTCATCAATGAGGACCAGCCCAATGCCTTTGCGACAGGCCGCAACCCCGAGAATGCGGCTGTCGCGGCCACCACGGGCCTTTTGCGCCGCATGTCGCAGGAAGAGGTCGCCGCCGTCATGGCGCATGAATTGGCCCATATCCGCAATTACGACACGCTGATCATGACGGTTACTGCCACTTTCGCGGGCGCGATCTCGATGTTGGCAAATTTCGCGATGTTCTTCCGGGGCGGGCGCAATCAGGGCGCGGGCGGGGTTATCGCGGCGCTTGCCGTCATGATCCTTGCGCCGATTGCCGCGGCTGTGGTGCAGATGGCGATTTCGCGGTCGCGCGAATACGAGGCCGACCGCGTGGGGGCAGAGATCTGCGGCAATCCCCTCTGGCTGGCCTCGGCGCTGGAGAAGATACAGGGGTTCGCGTCGCGGATCGACTATGACAAGGCCGAAGCGAACCCGCAGACAGCGCATATGTTCATCATCAACCCGCTGCATGTGCACAAGCGCGACAAGCTGTTTTCGACCCATCCCGCGACCGAGAACCGCATCGCGGCGCTGACGCGGATGGCGCAGGAGAGTGGCATCCGCGCCACTGCGCCGCAGGCCCGGCGCAGCAATCCCTGGGGTTAGACCGGCAGCAGGGGGCGGCGGCCTTCATCCGTCAGCACGAAAACCTGCCTGTCCTCGATGACAATCGCTGTCAGCGGCCCGCCATAGGCAGCACTGCTGTCGATATTCACACGGTTACGGTAATGCACGGGCTTCGGCAGTGCCGTGTGACCATGCAGGACAAGCGGGCCGTGATCGCGGGTGTCCATCAGGAACGGGTCGCGAATCCAGACCAGATCCTGCTCAAGCTGCTGGTCAAGCGGAACACCGGGGCGGATGCCCGCATGGACATGCAAGACCGCGCCATGCCGGAATTGCAGCGGGCGGTCGCACAGGAAGGCGATATCTTCTGGCGGAACCGCATCGCGCGCCTGCGCCTGCGCTGTCTTGATGTGAAAGGATGTCGGGCGGAACAGCCCGTAGGACATCAGCGTCTCGGCGCCCCCTATGGCCGGGTGCAGATAGCTCAGGTCACTGCGCAGATGCGGGTCGCGCCACTCGGGCGTGGTCAGGAACTTCTCGAACAGGCGGTCGTGATTGCCTTTCAGCACTTCCCAAGGCGCGCCGCCTGCAATGCCCTCGCGCAGATAGCGGATCACGCCTTTGCTGTCCGGCCCCCGATCCACCCGATCAACCGCCGGTGCGTCCGGTGGTTACGGAGTTATCGGTCGCTTCGACCTCGTTGGCGGTCGGATTGAGCGCCTCCGGCACCCCACTGCAAAACCACACCAACATTTCCACGGTAGGCGACAATGTGCCGGTCTCCACTGAGGCTGGTTTGCATTT
>SLQN01000316.1 GCA_007131465.1 Paracoccaceae bacterium | reverse complement strand
TGGGCGGCGCAGCCGCCCTTCCGGTCCATCAAGATGCGCGCCCCGGCCGCGGCACTATTCATCGCCCGTCACCCTGACCGATTGCGCTACGGGCCGCGCCCAGAGCGCGGTTTCCATGAAGGCCGTATCCGCCGCATCGCGCCCGGTTGCGATTATGGCCAGCGTAGCTGCGCTGGCCATCCCGGTAGGATCGACGATATGCCAGCCGTCCCCGAGCCAGATTTCCGCAACTGCGTGAAAATCCGGCGGGCTCACCTGCGGGGCGTAGCCGGTGGTATAGCGCGCCGGGAACCCGGCGGCGCGTGTGAGTGTGCACATCACATGCGCGAAGTCGCGGCAGACCCCCTGCCGTGTTGCACAGGTCTCGATCGCGGTCGTGCCCCCATGCGAACTGCCCGGGACATAGGCAATGTTGCGGGTGATCCAGTCTGCCATCGCCCTGATCTTTGCGCCGCCCTCCAGCGTGCCGAACTGCTGCGCGACAAAATCCTCGAACTGGTCGGACGGGCAATAGCGCGACGGGCGCAGCAGCCCCAGTACATCGGCGGGCAGCGCGGGCCAGGGCGTCATCGCCAGCGCATCGAGCGGTGCATCGCGGCGCGTTATCGCGACTGTCGCGTCATAACGCAGGCGCAGCCTGTCGGCGCCGGGGGTGGCCCAGACCCTGGCGCCGCTGTCACCTTCTGCCGCGATCCAGCGCAATACCGCATCCTCGACCAAGAGTTCGTCGTCGATCACGGCCTGGCCCGGTGCGGGGGCGACCATAATTGCAAGAAGCGCCGGATCGCCGGGCTGGACCTCATATTCCATCTGCACTGCAATCGTCAGCTTCATCCTGTCCTCTTTTTCACGCGTCTCCCCTTTTCCGGGTTTGGGGGGAACTAATGCGACAGAGCGGGCTTGCAAACAAGTGTGGCGCGCCGGTGCTGTTTGCGGGCCTCTGCCGGGGTGCGCATTGACAATTCCACCGCGCGAGACAGTTCCACTTTCGCATTCACGGAGACTGACAGTCATGCAACCGCCCCGGCCAGAGCGCGCGAACATCAGCGACATCAGCGAGATGATGCTTCCGGATCATGCCAGCTTCGCCCAGATCCAGACGCAGCATGGCTTGGGGCCGGATGCCGTGAAGGCGCTGATGCGGGCCGAGTTGAAACCGGGCAGCTATCGGGCATGGCGCAAGCGGGTCCGGCACCTCAGTAACCGGCGTGCGGCATATAAATGACGCCTGATCCGCACCCTTGGGCGCAGGACTTGTCCATGCTGCATGCGCAGGTCTGGCTGCGCCTGGGGCGCGGTGTCCGGGACCGGCGCGCGCCTGCGCGCCACCCCACATTGGCCACGATCGCCCGGGACGGGCGGCCACAGGCGCGTACGGTCGTCCTGCGCACCGTGGACGCGGCAGGCGGAACTCTGGACATTCACACCGATATCCGGTCGGCCAAGGTGGCAGAGTTGCACGCCGCGCCGTTCGCCGCGCTGCATGTCTGGGACCGCGGTGCGCATCTGCAACTTCGGCTGGAGGCCGATGCGACGATCCTGACAGGGGCCGAGGTTGCGGACCACTGGGCGCGTGTGCCGCAGGCGGCGCGGGTGGCCTATGGCGGCAGCCCCGCGCCCGGCATGCCTGTTGGGGATGCGCTTGCCTATGACAAGACCCCCGACCCGGCGTGCTTTGCCGTTGTGCGGTTGCAGGTGCAGGCGATGGATGTCCTGCATCTGGGCCGGGACCACAGGCGCGCAAGGTTTGTCCGCGCCGATGGCTGGGCGGGAACATGGCGCGCCCCCTGAGAAGGCGCTGCGCTGCGGGCAAGTGTCGCCCGTGCGCGCTGGCCCTGCGGGAGAAATTCCGCACTGCCTATTGCAATGCAGTGGAAATTCCTGCATGCAGGGCGTGCTGAGATTCTTCATTCGACCTTCTGTCTCCTATCGGCTTCAGTTGAGATTCTGACGACACTGAGCCGGATCATCGCGCTGATGTGGATGGTATATACTATAGGAGAGATCACGATGGCCAATGGCACCGTGAAATGGTTCAACGCAACCAAAGGTTATGGATTCATCGCGCCCGCTCATGGGTCGAAGGACATTTTCGTGCATGTGACCGCGCTGGAACGCGCAGGCATTCACCAGCTTGATGACGGTCAGGCTGTGACCTACGACCTCGAGGCCGACCGCAATGGCCGCGAATCCGCGACGAACCTCGTCCTCGCCTGATCTTCGGGCCGGACGCGACAGGTTGAAAGGGGGTGACGCAAGTCGCCCCCTTTTCGCATTGCGGCCCGCGACCCTTGCATGCAAAGGCGCTTTGCAACACAGTCGGGCGAAGCAATCCGGCAGTCTGACCGGACCCGAAAAGCAAGGAGTGGGACATGAGTTTCAACGCATTGATCGTCGAGAAAGCCGAAGATGGCACGACCTCCGCGCGCGTCCAGTCGATCACCGAAGACCGCCTGCCCGAAGGCGATGTCACGGTCGCCGTGGAGTATTCGACGGTGAACTACAAGGACGGGCTGTGCGTCGGCCCCGGTGGCGGGCTGGTGCGCAATTACCCGCATGTGCCGGGCATCGATTTCGCAGGCACGGTCGAGGCGTCCAGCGACCCGCGCTACAAGCCCGGCGACAAGGTGGTGCTGACCGGCTGGCGCGTGGGTGAAGCGCATTGGGGCGGCTACGCCCAGAAAGCCCGCGTCAAGGCCGACTGGCTGGTTCCCTTGCCCGAGGGCTTAAGCACGCGGCAGGCCATGGCGGTGGGCACGGCCGGGTTCACGGCGATGCTGGCGGTGATGGCGCTGGAAGATCATGGCTTGCAACCGGGCAATGGCCCTGTGCTGGTGACCGGGGCTGCGGGGGGCGTCGGGTCCGTGGCTGTTGCGCTGCTGTCGGCGCTGCATCACGAGGTCGCTGCCGTGACTGGACGGCCCGAAGCCGAGGATTATCTACGCGGGCTTGGCGCGAGCCAGATCGTCCCGCGCGAAATGATCAACGAAACGGTCAAGCGGCCGCTGGAATCCGAGCTTTGGGCCGGCTGCATCGACGCGGTGGGCGGGGCCATGCTGGCACGGGTGCTGGGGCAGATGAAATACGGAACCTCCGTTGCGGCGGTGGGGCTGGCAGGCGGGGCGGGGCTGCCTGCGACTGTCGTGCCGTTCCTGTTGCGCGGGGTGAACCTTCTGGGCATCGATTCCGTGATGCAGCCCTATGACAACCGCCTGCGCGCCTGGGCCCGCATCGCCCAGGACCTGCCGATGGACAAGCTTGACGCGATGATCCAGCCCGCGACGCTGGCCGATCTGCCACAGCTTGGGGCCGATATTCTGAAAGGCAGGATCAAGGGCCGGGTGGTCGTCGATGTGAATGGCTGACGCGGGCCTAGACCCTGCGCGCGAAGATATCACCCGAATTTGCGCTGTGCGGCAGCCGGATCAGCGCTGCGCGTATCGCATCGGGGTCAAGCCATCTGGGGAATTGCAGGCTCTGCGCCTCGCCCAGGCTGAGGTTGAATTCATAGACCCCCAGCCTGCCCAGCCGGGTGATGCAGGCCTCTGCTGCCGCGCGCTGGATGGTGGTGAATTCAAATGACAGCAAGGGCAGCGCCGTGCCCAGCCCTTGCAGCACGGCTGGTTCATGCCCCTCGACATCGATCTTGACGAAATCGGGCAGGCCGAACCGGGTGATCAGCGCATCCAGTGTCGTGACCGGCACTGCAACCTGTCCCTCCCAGACCTGCCCTTCCCATCCGGGCGCACCGGATGCGGCCCGGATGAAGCCCGCCTCCAGCGTGGCGACCGTCGGGTTGCGCGGGTTGAGATGCAGCACCAGCCTGCCCGGTTCCGCCCCCGCCGCCTGCGCCAGCAGCACTGCACCGGGCCGACGCCCATGCAGCAGGCGCAGCGCGCGAAACACATGCGGCTGCGGCTCCAGCGCGACAACGCGCGCGCCAAGACGCAGGAAACTGTCGGTCCTGTCGCCCAGATGCGCGCCGATATCGAAGACCAGCGCATCGGGGCTGACCAGAGAGCGATGCAGCCTGTCCATTCGCGCCCGGCGCGCTGTGTCGCGGAAATAGATGTCCAGCGACCGACCGATCGCGCCCATGCGGGGCAGGCGGTCGCGGGTCTTGCGCGGCGGGAGAGTGCACGTCACGGGCGCGGCCCGGACCTGAGCTTGTCGAACAGCACCCGCCCCATGATCCGGGTCATGGTTTGCGGAAAGGCCCGGCCCAGCGTTGCTGTCAGTTTCGGCCCGGCGCCCGGCACGATGCCGAACTGCCGGGGCGCGGCGCGCAGGATGGCGCGGGCCACGGTTTCTGGCGCGATGCGGCCCTTGCCGCTGGACCCTTCGGGCGCATAGCGGGTGGCATGGGGCGTGTCCATCGGGCCGGGGCAGACCAGTTGCACAAAAATTTCCTGCTTTCGCAATGGCTTGCGCAATGACCGTGCGAAGGTGGCAAGCCCGTCCTTGCTGGCCGCGTAACTCGCCGCACCGGGATAGCCCGTGAAGCACGAAAGCGAGGCGACAAAGACCAGCCGCCCACCCTGCGCCATCAGCCCGCCTTGGTGCAGGATCAGCGCCAGTTGAATCGGACCGGCCAGATTGACACCAATGACGCCAAGATGGCGCTCCGGCGCGATGCTCTCGAACGGGCCGGTCGCGCTGATGCCCGCGCTCTGGACGACCAGATCGAAGGGGCCTCGGGCGGCCAGCCAAGTGTCCAGCTGCGCCCAGTCCTGCGGGTCTGGGCTGCCCATGTCATGCTGAAACCAAGCGAGATCAGCCTCGGGCGCAGGCGCAAGGTCGATCACGCTGACCCGGTCGCCCCGCTGCCTGCATGCGACCACCAGCGCCGCCCCAAGCCCGCTGGCCCCGCCGGTGACAAGAACCTTCATGCCCGCCCCCCAAGCACCCGCTGCAGACCGACGCGCCAGAAGGACACCACCTGCCGGTCGGCCCCGCGCGGAGTGTCCAGCGCCTTGAGCAAAGCGGTCGCCACGGCCTCCGGCGGCAGGAACAGCCGATCTGCGAAATCGGGGCGGCGGCCTGCGCGTTCGGACATGCCCGTGGCCACAGGGCCGGGATGCAGCACGCGGACCCGCACGGCGCCGCGCCATTCCTCGGCCAGCGCGCGGCCGAAACCATCGAGCGCCCCTTTGCTGGCGGCATAGACCGGCATCCCGGCTGCGCCCTTGTGCGCGACTGACCCGATCAGCCCCAATGTGCCGCCCTCCAGCGCCGGGCGCAGCGCATGGGCCAGCGCGATATTGGCGCCAAGGTTGATCTGCAGCACCCGCGCGATATCGGGCGGCGTTTCGTCCTGCAATGGCCGGAAATACCCGGCCCCTGCATTCAGGATGGCAACCTGCACCGGGCCCTGCGCCTTGGCCCAGTCCGCCAGCGCGAAGGCGCAATCCGGCTGTGCCAGATCGCAGGGCAGATAGGCGCAATCTGGAAAATCCGATGGCAGATCGGCAAGGGCGCGCTGCCCGCTGGCCAGAACGCGCTGCCCGCGCGCGTGCAGATGCAGCACCATTGCCAGCCCGATCCCGTGCGAGGCCCCGGTTACAAGATAGGTTCGGTCGATGTGATCACCTTTCGGGATGGGGTGTGCTTTCCGGGACTTAGCACAAGCTGCGGACGAGGGAACAGTGTCTTGCCCGCCCCAGAGGTGTTGCACGATGGGGCCAGCCCCGGAATTTCCGCCATCCTGACCAGAAAAGCAGCACAGGGGCGCTG
>SLQN01000562.1 GCA_007131465.1 Paracoccaceae bacterium | reverse complement strand
GCGCGCAATTCCTCGCGGTAGTATTCGGCGTCGTTCAGGCATTCCTGCAACCGTTTTGGAGTCATGTAGCCAGCAATCGCGGCCATGTCCGACAGCATGTGGTGGTCGTCTTCTTCCGGCGTGATGGGCGCTGCGCGGTCGAAATAGCTGGCTTCCAGAATGTCCGACAGCAGCATCGACGAATAGGCCACAATGGCGCGGCCGGATTCCGTGATCAGGGTCGGATGCGGCACATCGGCGGCGTCCATCTGGTATTTCACGGTTTCCACGACGTTGGAGCAATATTCGTCCATCGTGTAGTTGATCGAATTGTCCGAGGCGCGCGCCTCGCCGGTGTAATCCACACCCAAGCCGCCGCCCAGATCCAGATAGGTCAGCGGCACGCCAAGGCGGCGCAGTTCGGTATAGAAACGGCAGGCCTCGTCCACCGCCTGACGGATATCCATGATCTGCGGGACCTGGCTGCCCAGATGGGCGTGCTGCAGCACCAGACAATCCAGCATGTCATTGGCGCGCAGCTTGTCCACCAGATCGACCACTTCCTTGGTGGTCAGGCCAAAAGTCGAACGGTCACCCGAGCTGTCCGCCCAGTTGCCGGTCACGCGCCGGGTGAGCTTGATGCGCACCCCAAGTGCGGGCATTTCGCCAAGGCGTTTGGCCTCGGCGATTACCGTGTCGGCCTCGCCGGGGGACTCGATCACCAGCACGCAGTTGATGCCCGCCTTGCGCGCGAGAATCCCAAGGCGGATGAATTCCGCATCCTTGATCCCGTTGCAGATCAGCAGCGCGTCCTTGGGCAGGTCGCGCGACAGCGCAAGGATCAGTTCGGGCTTTGATCCGGCTTCCAGCCCGAACTGGAACGGGCGGCCATATTCCACGATCCGGTCGATCACCTCGGCCTGCTGGTTGACCTTGATCGGGAACACCCCGCGATAGGGCGCGCGGTAGTCATTGGCCGCGATGGCCGCCGCAAACGCGTTGTTGAGCGCCTCTAACTGGCGCTTGAGGAAAGCGCCCACACGCACCAGAACCGGCGTGTGGATGCCGCGTGCATCCAGCGCATGCAGCAGCGCGGGCAGGCTGGCCGCAGGGGCATCCGGCCGTTCGGGGTTCACTAGCCCCAGATCGCCATTGGGCAGGCGCGCGAACATGCCCGCGCCCCAGCGATGCACCCCGTAGCTCTGGAAAACCTGCTCTGGCATATGGCGTTTCCTTTCCGGTCCGCATGACTGAGGGGCCGGGATATGAAATCCGCATGACAAAGGCAAGAAAATCTGCCGTGTTCAGGCGAAGCCCTTGATGAATTTCTCTGTTTTGTCCTGCCCCTTAATGGCGTGCGACGACAGGCGAGACAATCCGTCGCGCCTGCAATGACCGCCCGCGCCAAGGGCTTTTTGCCATTTCCAATGATGTCAGGGCTTGCCCGAACCCGTGGCTTCGGGAAAGGTAGCATCTGGACCCCGCAGCATAGCGGGGGAGGGAGGAGCACAGTGACACAAACCCTGCCGCGTCCGTGGCTGGCAGCCTATGGCGACGATATCGCGCCGGAATTACCTGCAACCGGGCCTGCTTCGCTTGCGCATCTGGTGGCCGCGGCCACGCAAACGCATGGCAAGCGCCGCGCCTTCACCTGTGTTGTGCCAAATGGCATGAATGGCACGCTCAGTTTCGCGCAGGTGGGCGCGCTGTCGGATGCCTTTGCCAGCTATCTGCGCCATCATTGCAAGCTGGCCCAGGGCGCGCGCGTGGCGGTGCAACTGCCCAACGGGCTGGCCTATCCCGTTGCCGCGTTCGGTGTGTTCAAGGCAGGCGGGGTGCTGGTGAACACCAACCCACTTTATACAACGTCCGAGATGATCCACCAGATCCGCAATTCCGGGGCCGAGGTGCTGGTGATCTCTGACATGTTCGCGCACAAACTGGCCGAGGCCATCCCCCGGACAGGTATCCGTCATGTCGTGCTGGCCGGTGTGCCCGAATTCTTCCCGCGCCTGCCCGAAATGATCGTGCGCGGGGTGCAGCGATACTGGGCGCGCAGCCTGCCGAAGGTCCCGCCGCTGCAAGTGCCTGTGATGCGGATGCGCGCGGCGCTGAAGATCGGTCAGGCGGCGGACCCCGTCACGGACTGGGACCGGCTGACGCGCGAGGATCTGGCGCTGCTGCAATATACCGGCGGCACGACCGGGGTCGCCAAGGGCGCGATGCTGACGCATGGCAACATTCTGGCCAATCTGGAGCAGGTCAAGGCGATGGGCGGGCGGCACATGAACGCCGACGATTGCGTGCTGACGGCGTTGCCGCTCTATCACATCTTCGCCTTCACGGCGAACCTGATGACCTTTTTCGAACTGGGCGCGCGCAATATCCTCGTCCCCTCGCCCCGCCCGGTGCAGAACATCCAGCGCGCGCTCGAGAATTACCCCGTCACCTGGATCACGGGGGTAAATACGCTGTTCAACGGGTTGATGAATGAGGAATGGTTTGCCGCCTATCCGCCAGCCACGCTCAAGGCGGCCATCGCCGGGGGCACGGCGCTGCATCAGGCCGTGGCCGCGCGCTGGCAGCAGGTGACGGGCACGCGCCTGTCGGAAGGCTATGGGCTGACGGAAACGGCACCGCTGGTCACGTTCAACCCGCTGGATCAGGCTGTGCGCGCGGGCTCCATCGGGGTGCCGGTTCCGGGAACTGATGTGGCGCTGGTCGATGAACAGGCCGAACCAGTCCCTCCGGGCGAGCCGGGCGAACTGATCGTGCGCGGGCCGCAGGTGATGCGCGGCTACTGGAACGCGCGCGAGGATACGGCGACATCCCTGCAAGACGGGTGGCTGTTTACCGGAGATGTGGCGGTGATGGAGGACGACGGTTTCCTGCGCATCGTGGACCGCAAGAAGGATATGGTGCTGGTTTCGGGCTTCAACGTCTATCCCAACGAGGTCGAGGAATGTCTGGCCGGGTTTCCCGCCGTTCTGGAAGCCGCCGTTATCGGTGTGCCCGACAAGACCACCGGCGAGGCTGTGCGCGCCTATGTCGTCCAGAACCCCGATGTGTCCGAGCGGCTGACCCCGGAGGCGGTGATCGCGCATTGCCGCAAGTTTCTGGCCGCCTACAAGGTCCCGAAATCCATCATCATCCGCGATGACCTTCCGAAATCACCCATCGGGAAGATCCTGCGCAAGAACCTGAAGGCCGAGACCCGTGCCGAATTCGAAGGGAAGGTCCAGGGATGCTGACGGAACTGGAAACGACGCTTCTGGCGGTGATGCTGATCGTGATCATGCTGGGCATGGGGGCCAGCATGACACCGCGCGATTTCCGGCTTGCGTTGCGCAAGCCCAAAGGCATCCTGATCGGGCTTGTTAGCCAGTTTGCCGTCATGCCTTTTCTTGGCTTTACGCTGGCGATGACGCTGGGCCTGACGCCTGCCGTGGTGGTGGGGCTGTTGCTGATCGCCTGCATGCCGGGGGGCACGACCTCGAACATTTTCGCCTATTTCAGCAAGGGGGTACTGGCGCTGTCGATCATGATGACAACCGTGTCCACGCTTGTGGCCGTGGCGATGGTGCCGGTGCTGCTGTCCTTTTATGGCGGGCTGGCAGGTGTTTCCGGGGATCACGCCATCCCGCCAGGCAATGTGGCGCAGATACTGGTCGTGCTGCTTGTGCCCACGCTGATCGGGATGGTCTTGCGCAAGCTCAACCCCAATATCGGGGCCACGATCGAGCTTGTGGGGTCCTTCATGGGTATCGTTGTGATCCTGTTTCTGATGGCAAGCTGGATTCCCCGGAACTGGCCGCTGCTGCTGGCGACCGGGCTGCCGGTCTATGTGGCGACCATCGGGATCGGGGCGATGGGGATGCTGTTTGGCTACTGGATGGCGCGGGGCCTCGGGCAGGACCGGAACCGCGCGCGCACGATCAGTCTGGAGACAGGCATCCAGAACGGGCCGCTTGCGGTGCTGGTGATCACGCTCAGCTTTTCGGGGGCCATGCAGCAAGAGGCGCTCTTGATCCCGATCATGTATTCGCTGTTCATCCTTGTGAGTTCGACCATTGTCACGCTGTGGTATCGCCGTAGCGCCACGCGTGAGGCGCTGGCGCGCGATCTGGCCAAACTGGGGACCTGACGCCAACTGCGCCCATCTGTTGCGCGAAATCACTGCCGAAAGGCGCAGCGGCGCAGGCCGGATTGCAAGCCCCTGCGCAAGCGGCTAACAGGGCGCATCAGTGCCCTGAGCCGCCCCCAGAACAGACGGAGCCCCGCCCATGACCCCCCCCTTGCGCCTTGGAATTGCCGGGCTTGGCACTGTCGGCACGGGGCTGGTGCGCATTGTCCAGACCCATCCCGACCTGCTGGCACGGCGCGCCGGACGAGAGATCGAGATCGTGGCCGTCTCGGCACGGTCGCGTACGCGCAATCGCGGCGTGGATATTTCGGTCTACGACTGGGAAGATGACCCGGTCGCCCTCGCGCGGCGCGGGGATGTCGATGTGGTGGTGGAACTGATGGGCGGCGAGAACGGCCCCGCCAAGGCCATGACCGAGGCGGCGATTGCGGCAGGCAAGCATGTTGTCACGGCGAACAAGGCCATGCTGGCCATTCACGGGCAGGCGCTTGCCGAAGCCGCCGAGGCGCAGGGCGTGTCCTTGCGGTTCGAGGCCGCAGTCGCAGGCGGTATTCCCGTCATCAAGGCACTGACCGAGGGGCTGGCAGGCAATCGCATCACCCGCATCAAGGGCGTCATGAACGGAACCTGCAACTATATCCTGACGCGGATGGAAGATGCGGGCCTGCCCTACGAGACGGTGTTCGAGGAAGCGAGCCAGCTTGGCTATCTCGAAGCCGACCCGACACTGGATGTCGGCGGGATCGACGCGGCGCACAAGCTGACGCTGCTGTCGGCAATCGCTTTCGGGGTGCGGCCCGATTTCGACGCCATCGTGCTGGGCGGGATCGAGCGTATCTCGATCGAGGATATCCGCGCTGCGGCGGATCTGGGGCTGCGCATCAAGCTTCTGGGTGTGGCGCAGATGACCGGGCGGGGGCTGGAACAGTCGATGACGCCCTGCCTCGTGCCTGCCGACAGCCCGCTGGGCCAGCTCAAGGGGGGCACGAACATGATCGTGATCGAGGGCGACGCGGTCGAGCAGGTCATCCTGCGCGGCCCCGGCGCGGGCGAGGGGCCAACGGCCAGCGCAGTGATGGGTGATGTGATGGATATTGCGCGCGGATTTCGCCTGCCAGCCTTCGGTCAGCCCGCGCACACACTGGAAGCTGCGATTTCAGCACGGGCGATGGGCTCGAAACCGTGGTATCTGCGTATGGGGCTGCTGGACAAGCCCGGCGCGCTTGCCAAGGTGGCCGAAGCACTGGGCAATGCCGGTGTGTCCATCGACCGCATGCGCCAATATGGCCATCAGGACACGCGTGCGCCGGTCCTGATCATCACCCACAAGACCACCCGCGACGCCATCGACCATGCCATCGGGCTGGCGCTGAAAACCGGGGTTGTCATCGGGGATCCCGTCGCGCTGGCGATCGAGGAAGACTGACCCCGGTTGCCCCGCTCCGCGCCTTAATCAGGCACGTAGGACAGGAATGGCTTGTATGCGGGCCCCTCAAGCGGCTAGAGGTCCGAAAAGACCAGCCCGAGGGGACAGATTCCATGACCAACCAGCCAGAATTTCATGACCGCATGCTGTCATGAAATTCTGAAGCTGCGGCACTCGCCTCGGCCCGGCTCGTCGG
>SLQN01000145.1 GCA_007131465.1 Paracoccaceae bacterium | reverse complement strand
AAGGTTGATCTGGAATGGATCAAGCAAGGCGGCGGGTTGCTGAAGAAGGGTGTCCACCCGCCCGCGCGCAAGTTCAACGCCGGACAGAAGCTGATCTTCTGGTCCGTGGTGATCGGCGGGGCAGGTCTGTCCTATACTGGCATCATGATGCTGTTTCCCGCCGAAGTGGCGACAGCGGCAGACTGGCAGTTCTACCAGATCATTCATGCGCTGATCGCTGCGGCACTCTCGGCCATCGTGATCGCCCATATCTATATCGGTTCTGTCGGCATGGAAGGCGCTTTTGACGCCATGGGCTCTGGAGAGGTCGATGAGAACTGGGCCAAAGAGCATCACTCGCTCTGGGTCGAGGAAGTCCAGGCGACGCAAAAGCGCAACACCACTCAGGTCACTACACCGGCGGAATGACGTTGAGAGGCGTTTAGTCACCTACACCCGGTGCCAGCAATGGGGCCGGGTTTTTTACCCCGAAACCGTGATCGCAATAGACAGCCGGAACTGACAAGACCCATGGAAGACAAGATCCGCGCCACGCTAGACACTGTCAAGTTGCCAGATGGCACCGGGCTTGCATCTGCTGGCCGGGTGTCGGGGCTGAATGTTGTGCAGGGGAGAGTCAGCCTGTCGATCCAGATATCCCCGGAAGAGGCGCAGGCCTTCGCCCCTGTTCGCAACGAAGTGGAGGCGAAGCTGCGTGCGCTTCCTTCGGTCACATCGGTTTTCGCTGTCCTGACTTCCGAACGCGACAGCCCGCCGCAGATCAAGACGTCCACGCCCGCAAAAATCGATCCGTTGTCAGGCATCAGGCATGTGATCGCTGTGGCCTCTGGCAAGGGGGGGGTTGGCAAATCGACGACCACAGTCAATCTGGCACTCGCGCTTCGGGCGCAAGGCCACTCGGTCGGGATACTGGACGCCGATATTTATGGCCCGTCGCTGCCCACGCTGCTGGGGTTGCATGGCAAACCCGCGATGGGCGCGGGGCGCAAACTGAAGCCGATGCTGGCCTACGGGCTAAGCGCCATGTCGATGGGCCTGCTGGTCGAGCCTGAGACCGCTATGGTCTGGCGCGGTCCGATGGTCATGTCCGCCATCACCCAGATGATGGCAGACGTAGACTGGGGGCATCTGGATGTTTTGCTGGTCGATATGCCGCCCGGAACCGGGGACGCGCAACTGGCGCTGGCGCAGGGGACGACGCTTGCAGGCGCGGTGATCGTCTCGACCCCGCAGGACCTGGCGCTGATCGATGCGCGCCGGGGCATCGCGATGTTTCGCAAGGTCGATGTGCCGATCCTCGGGATCATCGAGAACATGTCTCATTTCATCTGCCCCGATTGCGGCAATGCACATGCGATCTTTGGGCAAGGCGGGGCCGCCACAGAGGCTGCGCGCCTGAAAGTGCCCTATCTGGGCGGCGTACCGCTGACAATGGCGCTGCGCGCCGCCTCAGATGCAGGCCAGCCCATCACCGCCCGCGATCCGGATGGGCCGCTGGGCCAGATTTATCAAACGATTGCCCGCGCCATGATGGACGGGCTGAAACCCGAAGCGCGGGCCACGCGCCCCGCGCATATCTGACAGGAGCACTACCATGAAGGCATTTCTCGCAGCCATCGTCTTTGCCGGGATCGTTGCTTTTGGCGCCGCGACATTTCTGGATAGCGGTTTCCAGCAACCCTCGCATGCGGCCTTCACGACCGAAGGCGCACGCGTCGATAATCCCGGCACGAATCTGATCGGCGACTGATCCGCTGCATGCGCCTTGCCGCTCTGTCATTGGCCACAACACTGGTCGCTGTTCTGCCGCTGAGCGCGCAGGACATGGTCGGGCATGGCGGGCCGGTCAGCGCGCTGGATGTGGAGGCGGATGTGCTGTTATCGGGCGGGTTTGATACGCGCGCGATCCTGTGGGACCTGGGCGGCGCAACCGCGCGTAACATCACGCGGTTTCACGATGGCAATGTCACGGCTGTCGCGCTGCTGTCAGAGGGCCAGTTCGTCACGGCCGGGCAGGATGGGCGACTTGCGCTGTGGGACAAGGACGGGCGCGCGCCGGTCTTCGCCAGCGAGGTCGGGGTATCGGCGGTTGCCACGCTCGCGGTGGCGCCCGATGGGGCATTTGTTGCTGCCGGGTTCTGGGACGGGCGTGTTCAGGTTCTGGACCGGGCCACGCTGCAAATACTGGTTGAACAGGCCCATAGCGACCGGGTGACCGGGCTTGGCTTTCTGCCGTCTGGTGATCTGGTCAGCGTGGGCGGGGATCTGCGCCTGTCACGCTGGAGCCCCAAGATGAAATTGCAAGCACGGATCGACCTGCCCGATCTGCCCAATGGGCTGGTCATCACGAAAGGGCGGGTTGCTGTCATTTTCGCTGATGGCGCGCTGCGTCTGTTCTCGGATATGGGCGCGTTGCTGCCCGAGCGGTTTCTAACCGACCGCCCGCTGGTCGCGCTTGCCGCAACTGATACCGATGTGGCGGCCGCTGCGATAGATGGCACAGTGTGGTTGCTTGACGCGGCGGACCTGACCCAGCGACACATGTTTTCCGCCGCAGGTGGCCCGGTCTGGGCGCTGGCGCTGGACGGTGAACAGCTTTTCACCGCGGGCAATGACAGCGTCATCCGGCGCTGGTCACTGACCGATGCCGCATCGCTTGGTGGCGCGGAAGTGCAGGTGGCGCAGGACTATACCGATGACAGCCGTGGGGCCGAGATATGGCAATCCTGTGCGGTCTGCCATTCCCTGACCCCTGATGACCATATGCGCGCAGGTCCAAGCCTGCATGGCATTTTCGGCACGCCCATCGCCACCCGGGCGGGCTATGAGTATTCGCCTGCGCTGCGTGAACTGGATATCGTCTGGACCCCGCGCACTGTGTCGGAATTGTTCGAATTCGGGCCTGAAGCCTATACGCCCGGATCGCGCATGCCCGAACAGCGCATCGGTGACGCATCAGACAGGCAGGCGCTGGTTGAGTTTCTGGATCGCGCCGCCCAATAGCGACCAGTCAAGACGGGCTATAGCGTTTCGGCTCTACCCCGATAGATCGCTGCGGGTGCTTGCGGACGGTGAGCCCGACGTGGAGGACCGCGTGTTCCTGATTTCAAGACCCGGCGCGCGGGTCAACCATGCGCCCCGACAGCTTGAGCGGGAAAGCGATGTGGATGTCCTCGTTCGTGCGCGGACCGATGCCGTGGCGATATGCCGGGAAAGCCGGGCGGTATCATGATGGGGGGATCTGCCCGTCCTCCTGCTCTTGCCAAATGACCGCGGCAATGATCAGTTTTCCGCCGCTTTCCTGATATGAGCTTGAATGCGCGTAAAGCGTTGGACAACCCCGCTGGAGCGATGCCTATCTGCAGCGCAGCCTTGCAGATGCGGGCATTCCGCTGGCCTTTGCCAGCGACTGGCCTGTGGCCGATCTCAACCCTTTGCGGGGCATTCAGTCCGCTTTACAGCGCCCCGTCTATAAGGGCGCGTCAGACGAGCGTCTGAATCTGCACGACATACTGGCGGCGTATACACGCGGGGGGCTATGCCACCCATAGTGAGGCCCGAAAAGGGCAGTTGCGGCAGGGATATCTGGCTGATCTGAATGTCTTGAGCGGTGATATTATGGCCGCAACACCGTCAGAGATCGGTGCGATGGGTGTCGATATGACCATCTGCGGTGGATGGCTCGTGTGGGAACAGGACAGCGCATTTTGAGCCCGTGGGCCAAGGTAAGGACAGACAGTTGAGCCAGGAAATCGAGATCACCGGGTTGCATAAGTGCTTCGGACAGGGCGCTGCCGCGCTGGAACTGCCGGGGGTGGCAAACACGCGCAGGCGCGCCTGCGCGAAGGCATGACCCCACAGGTCGGGTCGCGTATCACTGCGGTGAATCCGGCCCGAGCAGGCCGAAGCGACCGAGGCAGGGCAGGGCGATATGCAGGCCATTGTCGAGACAGCTACCTTTTTTGGCACCGATACCCATCTTCACCTGTTGCTTGATGACGCGCAGGGCTTTGTGCTGCGCCGCCAGAACCGTCAATGTCATTCCGGAAATGTCCGACGTGATGGCAATGACCATCTATTATCACGGCGGCGAACGGTGCACGACGGATCGCGACACGCTGATGGCTGCAAAGCCCCATTGGCTGGCGCTCGACTATGGTGCGGTTGACAGCTATGCGGCAGGTGATTTTGCAGCAGGTATCTACTGGAATGGCGCGTCCCTGCGGGTCCGGCTGCAAAATGACAAATTCGCCTATGGCTACCCCGCGACGGGTTACCCGATCTGGATGGACAATGCCGCAGTGCTGAGCGATGCACCCAACCGCGATAACGCCATGAAGTTCATCAATTTCGTCCTGCAACCAGAAATTGCTGCGCTGATTTCGGATTCTGCACGCTACTCGAACGCTATCACCGGATCTGAGGTATTCATGGACGAAGAGATGCGCACTGCACCTGAAATCAATGCGCCGGCAGAACAAGCGGCAGCCGGGCGCTGGGGCCAGGCCTGTCCACAGGATGTAAACGATATCCACACCCAGATCTGGACGGAACTGATGCAATAACTTCCGCGAGAGCATGCTGGGCATATGCCCGCATGCCCTCCGGGTTCGTCTGCGCGCGACCCATGAAGATCTGGCCCCCCGAAAAGCCGCATCATGCTGAGGCAAAGAGGGCAGCATGTCAGCGAATATTGGCCCCACTGACGCGCACCACGCCCGAGGCACTTGACCCGGTTCCACCCCAGCGGCCATTATTTGACGCCGGAGGGTATATGATGGACGCCAGTATGGACATGGGCGCAGTCGCGCCAAACAGTGACGCAACGCATGCACTGGAAGACTGGGTAAGCAAGACGCTGCAAAGCGGCCTGCCGGCCTTTGAGGCATCGCGCAAGATCGCCGAGCGCCTTGGCGCGCATCGGCGGCGTGATGTCTGCGAGGTGATCTTCTGGGCACCCGAGTTGCAAGAGCATCGCGTCTCTGAGGACGATATCTTCATCGAAGTGCTGGATATCGAAGGTGATATCGCCCTGTCGCGGTCGCGCCAGACCGTGGCCTTCCGGCGCACGCTCGTGCCAGTGGCGCGCATTGATGCCTGGTGCATGGCGGCGATCGATGGCATGCGCGCGGGCACACGCGAGAGCGTAGGCAGCTTCTACTCGCTGGTCTGGCGCGATGCCGAAAACGCCTGGCGCCGCATATTCGATCCGCTCTCGGCGTCACTTCCCTTTGGCCCTTTTGCGCCCGCCGAATATTACGATGTGGAGGCGATGCAGGCCGCGCGCACTGACAAGGACTATTACGCAGCCTTGCCCGAAGGCGATGTCCACAAGTTCGGCCCGTGCACCAATATCCTTCAGATCCATGTGCCCACGGCGACCGCAAGCATGAGCCTTGCGGGGCTTACGCGCCATTTCGCCACGCTGGCAGAACGCGTGCGCCACGGGTCGGAACTGGAACCGGCGGATCGCATTTTCCTTGGCTATGACGCGGTGCAGCTATTGCCAGTAGAACCGACGACCGTCTACGAGGCGGGCCCTGATTTCTGGACCGAAATCGAGGATAGCGACGACCATCTGGTGGTCGATATCCGCCGTCCCGACACCACCAACTGGGGGTATGACGTGGTCATCACCGGCATGGCGGCGGTCAACCCGTCGCTGCTGGAATCCGACCGCCCCGATGAACTGGTCGATCTGGCGGCGGTGCTGCACAACTTTCCCGGCGGGCCGAAGCGGCTGATCCTCGATGTGGTTT
>SLQN01000156.1 GCA_007131465.1 Paracoccaceae bacterium | reverse complement strand
CCTTAGCCGGATGTTGTCTGGTCCCTATGCCACGATGATGATGGCCGATCACGGGGCCGAGGTCATCAAGATCGAGGATGCCACCGGTGACACTTCTCGCGCCAACGGCCCGTTTCGCGCCGACGATCCGGGCCACGACTGGGCCGGATATTTCGTCAGCCTGAACCGTTCGAAGAAAAGCCTTCGGGTTGACCTGAAATCCGCCGAAGGAAAGGCGACACTGCGCAATCTGGTGCGTACCGCCGATGTCCTGGTCGAAAACTTCCGGCCGGACGTCATGGAGCGCCTTGGTCTTTCCTATGAAAGCCTTGCCGCGATCAACCCGCGTCTGGTCTATGCCGCGATCCGCGGTTTCGGCGACCCGCGCACCGGCGAAAGCCCTTATGCGAACTGGCCCGCCTATGATGTGGTCGCACAGGCGATGGGCGGGGTGATTTCCGTCACCGGCCCGGACCTCGACCACCCCACCAAGGTCGGCCCCGGCATCGGCGATATCTTTGCAGGCTCGCTTGCTGCCTTCGGTATTCTTGCCGCATTGCGCGAAGCCGAGGCAACCGGGCAGGGCCAGTTCCTTGATGTGGCCATGTACGACGCGATGCTGAGTCTGTGCGAAAGGCTGGTCTATCAACATGACTTCGACGGCACGGTGCCTGCGCCCGAGGGCAACGGCCATCCGCTTCTGGCGCCGTTCGGGCTGTACCCGGCCAAGGACGGAATGGTGGCGATCGGGGTTGTGGACGATGCCTTCTGGCGCAGCCTCGCCCAGGTGATGGGGCGGCCCGAACTGGCCACCGATCCAGCCTTTACCACCCGTGCGGCCCGCAAGGTCAACATGGCGCAAGTGAACGCGCTTGTCTCGGATTGGACAAGTGGGTTGACGAAGGGCGAACTGACCGAACGTCTGGGCGGGCTGATCCCCTTTGGTCCGGCGAACGATATCGCCGCGATCTTTGCCGATCCGCATGTGGCCAGCCGTGGCATGATCGCGACTATCCCCCACGCCGAATCCGGCAAACGGCCGTGGCGCGTTGCCGCCACCCCGCTGCGCTTTGCCGCACACCCTGCCCCGGCACCTCTGGCCCCGCCGCGCCTTGACGAACATGCCGCGCTGGCCGAGATCACGCCGCAACCGACGATCGATGCGCGGGCACTCAGAAATGCCTTCGGGGCGTTTGCTACTGGCGTGACGGTGATCACAACGCGCCAACCCGACGGCAAGCCGCGCGGCTTTACCGCCAACAGCTTCTCCTCCGTGTCGCTCGACCCGCCGCTCTTGCTGGTCTGCCTGGCCAAGTCGGCCCATTCCTGCGCCACCTTCATGGCTGCGCAGCACTTCGCGGTGAATGTGCTGGCGGAGGACCAGAAGGATGTATCCGGGCTTTTTGCCTCACGCGCGCCCGACAAGTTCGACCAGTGCCGATGGGCCCCGGGCCTTGGCGATGTGCCGCTGATCGACGGTGCGTTGGCTCAGTTTTCCTGCGCGCGCCATCGGCTTGTGGACGCTGGCGACCATCTTGTGCTGATCGGCAGGGTTGTGCATCTTGCTGTTTCCGAGGGTAATCCGCTGGGCTATTTCCGCGGCAACTATTTCTCGATCGGTCTTGAACGCGATCTGGCCGAGGCCGCTGCCGCAGCAAGAGGAAGCCGCATCGGTGCCGTGCTTTCAGGCGACGGTGGCGTGCTGTTGCAGGTTACGGCCAACGGAAACCTGTGCCTGCCGCTCTCGCCCGGCCCGGTGCCGTCTCTCGCCGCACTGGAGGCATTGCTGCAAGCGAAGGGCCTGCAGCCCGAAATCGATTTTCTTTACGCAGCCTTCGATGACCGCGCCCAGGATGGCCACGCGATCTATTACCATGGGCGCATACAAGGCGCAGTGCCACAGGGCTATCGTATCGTCGCGCTGTCCGACCTTGCTAGTGCGCCGATCGCCAATTCCGCCGAAAACCAGATGCTCGCCCGCTTTGCAGAAGAATTCCGCAACGGCACCTTCACCATCTATCAGGGCAACGAAACAAGCGGCTCGATCCGCCACGTCAGCACCGGCAAGCAGGTCTCAACACATGAAAAAGGAGTTCACGATGTCGCTTCCTGAATTGCGCAAGGTCGTCACCTATGACGAGGACATACATTCGGACGGAGGCCGCGCCTGCACGCCACCGCTGCGCCTGATCGGGGTTGCCGCTGTCGTGCGCAACCCATGGGCCGGGCGCGACTTTGTCGAAGACCTACAACCAGAGATCCGCAGGATGGCGCCGGTATTGGGCAAGCTGCTTACTGACAGGCTTATCGCCCTGGCCGGGTCGGGCGAAGCCATCGAAGCCTATGGCAAGGCATCACTCGCCGGGACGGCCTGCGAACTGGAACACGGCTCGGCGCTCATCCACACGCTGAACTTCGGCAACTTCTACCGCGAAGCCGTGAGCGCCAAGACCTATCTGGGCTTCACCAATGGTCGCGGGCCCGCCAACACGCAGATCCAGATCCCCCTGATGGACAAGCACGACAGCGGCCGCCGATCGCATTATCTGACGGTTCAGTTTTCGATCCCCGACGCGCCTGGCCACGACGAACTGGTGGTGGCACTCGGTGCCGCAACGCGCGGACGGCCGCATCACCGTATTGGCGACCGCTATTCGGACCTCGAGGCAATCGGTCGTGAAGTGGAAAACCCCGCAGGCGTCTGAAACACTTTATTTGCGGCGATAACAGGCCTTTGCGCAGGCGCCGTCTCGGAGTTTTACTCAGTGGTGCGGTTGTCGATGTTGAACGGGTTACGGCGCTGCAGAGTGGGGTACGGTGCGTTCGACGCAATGCGCGGCCGGCGCTGTCTATCTAATCCGCGCCTATCAGAAGCTTGGCACTATCGCCATATTTGACGGCATCGACACTGAACGAAAGTCCCATGTCAGCGGAAAACTTGCGGGAAACGTGCCATTGCGGGCGCCTTCGGTGCCGGTCTCCACGTGAACGAGATCATCGCTACCGGCTTCAACTCCTGTTCCTCCCGGTTCTCGCGCGCGGTGCCGGAACCGGCAGGCGATCTCTGGCTGGGCTTTCGCTACATGCCGCCCAACGCCGATGCCAACAGCATCAACCGATCAGACCGTCGGTGCCGCCGGGGTTGATGTTGCACAGGAGGTGCTGGCCGAGGCGCAAGGCGCTGTCCTGCCGCTGGTGCCCTATCTGGACACCCTGCGCTGGCTGTTCATCGCCCTGGCGCTGGCGGGGATCGCCGTGGCTGTCTGGGCGCGGCTCAAAGACTGGAAGAAAGGCCTGCGCTGATGTGGGCCAGCATACCGGTCGGGCTTCTCGCCCGGCCTTGGGCGTGGCGGGGGGCGGCTCTCGTCCTCGCAGCACTCACCATCACCCTGTTCATTCTCAACCTTCGCCGCCAGGGTGGCTTCGGAGCATGGACCGCGCTGGGTGTTCATCGATGATGACGCCAATCTCGGTGATATCGACAGTGGCAATGTCGCCTATGACACTGGCATCGACCTCACCTCCATTTCCGCAGATACGCAGCAATCGATGTCGGGGATATTGCTGGGGAGCATGGGGGAATATGCCTGAATGCAAAATGCTGGAGTAGGCCCGTGAAAAGCGCAAGGATGACTTGGGCCCACTCTCCGCCGTGATCGTCGTGATGTGCGGGGCACACAATTCTGCATTACACGTCATCGGACGATGGCATTAAAAAAGTACACGAAATCATAGTATTGCGATCCAGAGAAGGTTGTCTTTCAGACCCATCCCCTCCGCTGGTTCCGCATCGCCCTCATCAGGCGCGTTGCCCGGTTGTTGACAAGGCCATGACATCTTGCTGAAGGTTCCGGACGGTCTTTCAGATATACTCCTCCATGTTGCCCAGCAGAATGCCGGTCATGGCCACGTCCAGGTTCGCGCTCGGGGCATTGATCGCTATGCCGGTGTCGTAATCGACCGCTGTGCGCGTGATGCCCGACAAATCGGTATGCATATCCACGAATACCCATTGCGGCGCATGGGCGCTTTCCAGGCCCACCGCCGTGCGCAGCACTTCCAGCGCGTCGCCTGCGGTCACCTGCCCGTCGCGGTTGATGTCGGCGGCGATGAAGTCGTGTGCGCTGGTAAACCCCCAGGACGGCGGCAGCCCCACGGCAAGGCGCAGCACTTCCAGCGCATCCCGGGCGGTTATCGCCGGGTCCACGCTGGCGTCGTAAGCGCGCACCGCTTCCACCTGGCCTACGCTGCCCGGCGCGATGTCGAAGGTGACAAAGCCCGCTTCGACCACACCGGTTTGCGTCTCGCCGGCGATGGTGACCGCCACTTCGGCCCCGTCCAGGCCGCTGAAATTGCGGTCCCAGACATCGACCCACAAAAGGTCGGGCTGTGCGCCCAGGGCGATGACGTCGACGTAGCGCTCTTCGATCAGAAGCAATTCCTTCTGGCCGTCGCCGGTCACATCCGCCAAGGCCAGAATCTCGTTGGCGCCGGGCGTGTTGAACTCGGTCGCTTCGAATCGTCCGTCCTCGCCCCGCAGCAAGAGACGGTGCGCGCCGGGCCAGCGCATCTCGACGAAGATGTCCTCCTGCCCGTTGCCGGTGACGTCGTGAAACAGCATCCGCGACGCCCAGGGGCCAGTTGCATTCGGAGTGGTGAAGATCGCGGGATCGACATAGTCGGTCGTGCTGTCGATGAAACTGCCGTCTTCTTGCTGCGTCAGGAATTGCATGTAGAAGCCCTGATAGAACGGTCGGGCCGCCGTCTGCAGCAAGATGATGTCCTGCAGCCCGTCGCCATCGAGATCGCGCACCGCGATATCGAGGTTGATCACACTGGGGTAACGGCTGGGCGCGGGCAGGAAGGTGATGTCGAATTCCGTCCCAGTCCAGCGCGCCACCACGCTGCGGCCCTCATCGTCGATGTTCTGGTCCACCCCGAGGATGATCGCGTCGCGCCCACTGCCGTCGAGATCGGCCATCTTCACCGTGGAGAATTCGTTGATGTTGTTGGCGGGCAGTTCGAAGATGTCGAACAGCACCGCACCATCGGTATCGACGGTCGCGACATAAAGGGAATCCACGCCAAGATCGCCAAACAGGATGTCGGGCCGCCCGTCGCCGTCGATATCGCCCACGGCGACGGAATGGGTGAAGGTCTCGCCGCGGCTGAAATCGTTGGAGCGATCGACCAGCTGCCCCTCACCGTTTGAGATATAGACACGGTTCATCGCGCCGGGGAAGGGGTCCGCGTCATAGCCGTGATCGGCGATGATGACATCGTCGATACCGTCGCCATTGAGATCGGCCAGGATGATCTGACGGCCGAATTCCGTCATCGGGATGCCTTCGGTCAGCACCTCGCCCGATATTTCGGTGGCCGTGCCGTCCAGGTTGAACTCATAGACCGACATGGGAAGCAACGTTCCCGGCGGTTGGTCCCAGGGTACGCTGTAGCGAATTATGAACAACTCTGGCAGGCCGTTCTGGTTGGTGTCGGTCACGACAGCGCCGCCGGGATAGCGAATGGCCTCGGGAAAACTGACTCGGAAGAGAGGGTGGAGAAGAGAGTAGGGCAAAGCGGCGGTTTCCTTCGCGCACATGGGGTCGCCCCATGGACATAAGGGCGCAGCAAGGCATAGTTCGTGGCCCCGTTGACGCGACAGGTTGCCTCGACCGGGGATTGCACAAACTTGCCCGAATTTCGGAACTGGTCAACGAAAATGGCACGGCCCGCAGCGGTGGGTCGGTGTCCTGTCGCTGTGGGATGGCGGGCTTTTCCCGTCGGATCGGGTCCCAT
>SLQN01000401.1 GCA_007131465.1 Paracoccaceae bacterium | reverse complement strand
GGCAAGAAGGCGCGCCATCAACAGGGGGTGCGACATGTCTGAGCCGTTGAACCGGCGCGGCTTTCTGGCCGGCAGCCTTGGTCTGGGCTGTTCACTTGCGGCCAGCCCGTTTGTGACCCCGGTGGCGCTGGCCAATGCACCCGGCGACAACCGGCTGGTCGTCATCATCCTGCGCGGCGCGCTGGACGGGCTGGACCTGTTGCGCCCGGTTGGCGATCCCGATTTTGCCGCCCTGCGCCCGACGCTGTTCGATGCCGCCGCCCCTGGCCTTGCCCTTGACGGGTTCTTTGCGCTGCACCCTGCGCTGGAGGGGTTGCTGCCGCTGTGGCGCGCGGGCGAGATGGCGTTTGTCCCGGCCACATCGACCCCCTACCGTGACCGGCGCAGCCATTTCGACGGGCAGGATCATCTGGAAGTCGGAACCGCCGGCACCTTGCCGCCTGCGCTGGCGCGCGACGGCTGGCTTAATCGTGTGCTGACGCTGTTGCCGGGCGCGGATGCGCGCACGGCTTTCGCCGTCGGGCGCGAACGCATGCTGATCCTTGAGGGGGCCGCACCGATGACGCAATGGGAGCCGGGGACGGATCTCGACCTCAGCCCGCAAAGCCGTCTGCTGCTGGCGCATCTGTTCGCCGCTGATCCGCTGTTTGCCGAGGCCGGACAGACGGCGCTGGAGATGACCGGCGCGGACCTTGCTGCCATGTCGGAAGATAACAGCGAGAGCATGATGATGGCCACGCCCGCTGTTTCCGCAGGCGATGCGGATGGGCTTGCCAGCTATATCGCCCAGCAGTTGCGCGGTCCGACGCGGATTGCCAGCTTTTCGCTGTCGGGCTGGGACACGCATCATGCGCAGGGGCGTGCGCTGGTCCCGGCGCTGACGCGGTTGCAACAGGCGATCCTGACCCTGCGCGAAGACATGGGCCCGGACTGGAGCCGGACCACGGTTCTGGCGATGACCGAATTCGGCCGCACCATGCGCGAGAACGGCTCGCGCGGGACCGATCATGGGACCGGGGGCGCGATGCTGCTGGCCGGGGGGGCTGTCCGGGGCGGGCGGATGATCGGCGGCTGGCCGGGGCTTGCGGAAGCCAATCTTTATGCCGGGCGTGACCTGATGCCGCTGCGCGACATCCGCGCCTATTCGGGCTGGGCGATGCGCGATCTGTTCGGGCTGCGCGCGTCGGATGTCGAATCGCGGGTCTTTCCGGGGCTGGATATAGGCGCATCGCCCGGATTGCTTCTATAGCGCGTCCAGATTGTGCAGATGCACATCGCGGCAAGCGCGGCGCGCTATGTCGCACAGATGAGCGTGATGCGTCAGGTAGATCACCTGTCCGTGCTGCGCCATTTCGGCAAGCAGACGAAAGGCCGCCTCGGCGCGGATGTCGTCAAATGTTTCCATGATGTCATCGGCCACAAAGGGGATTGAAGGCCGCGCGCGCGCGAGTTCCAGATATCCGGCGGCGCGAAGCGCCAGATAGAGCTGGAACCGCGTGCCCTTGGACAGCTTGTCCACCTCTTTCGATCCGCCGCCCTGCTGCTGCGCAATCAGGGTTTCGTTGCGCCCGTCGGGTTGGGTCGAGAGGCCCGTATAGCGCCCCCCGGTCAAAAGCGCGAAGGCCGCGCTGGCGCGGGCCATCATCTCGGATCGGTGGGTGTCGCGGTAAAGCCGCAGCGCATGTTCCACGGCCAGAATCCCGGCCTGACGCGCGATGAATTGCCGGGCTTCATCGGCAATTTGCAGCACTAGCGTCTCGCGTTCCGCCTCCAGCCTCGCTGCTGTGCCATCTGCCCCGGCTGCATCCCGGGCCTGTTCGGCCTGCACAAGCGCGGCATAGGCCTGCGCGACTGCGCTTTCCTGTGCTGCAAGAATGGTCTTCAGGCTCTCGGCCTGAGCCTGCGCAGACGCGGGGTCCATGGCGTCCAGTCGCGTTTGTTCCGTAGTCAGATCGGGAACCAGATTGGCGGCCTGATCGCGCAGTCTCAGATGCGCGGCCAGATCGCTGCGCAGGCTGGCGCAATCCTCGGTAAGCTCTTGCGCCTGAAGGATGGCAGCAATCTGCTGGTGAGTTTCAGGCAGGCTCAGGCCAGAGAAGGCCGCGCGTACGGGCGCTGTCGCATCGTCCAGCCGCTTGCGGCGCTGCGCAAGTGCGTTAACCTTCGCATGCGCCGCATGCAGGTCGTCGACCAGCCGGGCGCGCGCAGCCTCTTGTGCTTCGGCCTTGCGCAGTCGCCCCCGCAGGCGTGGCCAGAGGGTCTGCGGGTCAGGGTCAGGGTTTTCCCCAAGCGCCGCAGCAAGTTGGTCGAGGGTGACCTGAAACGCCACCACATCTTCTTCGATCCGGGCGATGCGCCGGTTCAGGGTGTCGGCTTGCGGGGTCAGCGGGTCCAGTTCGCTCAGCACGGCCAGAATGGTGCGCATTGCGGCCACATCCGGGGCCATATCAAGAGATGAAGTGCCGATCCAGCACCCCGCGCAGATGTCGTCCCACTCGGCCTGCCACATCGCGCGCGCGGTCTCGGCGACCTGCACCGCCTCCTGACGCGCGACATGGTTGCGGCGCAGATGTGCCTGCTGGCGCAAAACTTCGGCAGTGTTGAGAAGGGCTTCCCCTTCGGCCATCAGCAGAGCGAAATCAGCGCCGTCCAGCGTCCGCCCGCAAGCGTCGAGCGCGCCAGCAAGCGTGACCTTCGCTGCCTCAAGCCGCTTCTCCAGCGCCTGCGACTGGGCCGTTGCCTCCTGCCACGCGCTTTCGGCGGTCAGCGCGGTTTCCCGGCGCAAAAGCCAGGCACGCAGGTCCGGCAGGCTGCGGCCCTCGGGCGCAAGGCCCAAGTTGGTCCAGTGACGCGCGAGTTGTCCCTCGGTCCTGGCAAGCGCGGAATTGGCTGCCTTCACGAGCGCGTCGGCCTGTGCAAGGCTGGCCTCCTCCTGACGCAGCAATGTCAGTTTCCCAGCCCTTTGGGCTTGTTCCAGTCGCGCGGCCTGCACAGTGTCATCGGTGCGCATCGCGGCTTCGAACCGGCGCGCGGACGCGGCGCATAGCTGGGTCTGGTGGTCGTGCCAGGCCGCGTCCCGCGCGGCGCGGCTGGCACTGGCATCTTCGGGCGAGACAAGCGCTGCGCTGTGCGTTTCTGCGCGTAGCCGTGCGATGCTGGCGTCAAGCCGCGCGTGTTCCTGAGCGGCTGCGCGCGCGGTCTCGGACGCGTCGGCCATCGCTTGCGCCAGTGCGCGCAGGCTGTCATCGGCGGGCAGGTCGAGCGCCGCCAGCGCCAGCCCATCCCCGTGCCAAGGCACAAGCGCCGCAAAAGCCTGATCGCGCGCAGCGCGGGCGGCAAGCAGCCGCTCCTGTGCCTGCGCATGCAGGCGCAGGAGGTCGGCGCGGCGCAGCTCTGCCATCAGCGGCCCAAGCCGGGCGAGCGCATCGGCGTCGATATCCTGCGCCTCGGGGGTATCGCGCAAGGCGGCCTTGGTGTGCGCGAGTTCTGCGCGGGCGGCTTCCGCGCTTATGTCCAGCAGACCGTGCGCCTCGATCAATTCGGCCAGTCGGGTGCGGGTTTCCGGGGCCAGCAGCGCCTGATCAAGGGTCAGGTCGGGGCGGCCCAATCGGGCCAGAACCGCGTCCTGCCGATGCCGGAGATCGGCCAGTTCCGCGCGCCGCCGAGGCAGGTCGGCGCGTTCCGCCATGATTGCGCCGAAGCGCCCTTCAAGGGTGTCGATCTGCGGTATATGAGGCTGCGCGGCGGTGTCCTTCGGCATGTCCTCCAAGGCCGCTTCAAGCTCTTTGACGCGATCCTGAGCAGCCGGGACAAGTGCGCGCAACTCTGCCTCCTCGGACAGCCAGTCGGGCAAAGCCGCGCGCCAGTCTGCCGGAACCTCGCGTGGGGGTGGCAGGGCCGCAAGCCGCGCCTCCAGCTTGCGCAGCCGCGCCAGCATTGGCAGCGCGTCCAGATCACGGCGCAAGACCTCCAGCCGAGCGGACGTCTCAGACTGCCGGTCGCAGGCCTGCGCATAGGCGTCCTGAGTCTGTTCGACGGTCTGCACCAGCTTGCGCCAGTCGCTGACGGCCAGATCGGCGGCCTTGCGCCGGGTCGCGAGGTCGACCAGCCGGGCCTTGTGCGCCGCCAGATCATGCTTGCGCTTGCCGGGCGCGAACCATGCCGCGCTGTCGTTTTGGAGTGCGGCCAGCGCCGTGCTCATATCCGCAAGCCCGGCACTGGCAGAAAACAGTAGCTCGCCAAGGTGGCCCTTGCTGTCGAGGATGCTTTTGCCACCGGCTTCAAGCGTGTCGTCATCGAGCGAGAACATCGTCGTGTAGCCATCCCGGTCCAGCCCGCCCAGTGCGGCGGCAAGCGTGGCTTCGGGCAGGGGTGCATCGGTGCGCAGGTCGCGCAGCGTGGCGGTGTTGCCCTTGATCCGGGACAGCGACAGCGCGCCATGGGGTGTGCTGATGGCCGCTTCCAGACGCAAGGCCCGGTTGTCATGCAGGAAATTGTATCCAGTTCGCGCTGGGATACCGAACAGAAGGTCCAGCCAACCCGAAAACAGCGTGGATTTCCCGGCCTCATTCGGCCCATAGACCACATGCAGGTCAGGCGCGCCGTCAGCAGGCGCGGGAAAGCCCAGCTGCATATCTGTAAAGTGCCCGTAGCGCATAAGTCCAATGCGGTCGAGCCTCATGTCGTCTGCCCCCGCAGATGCGCCATGACCTCGGCCACGCCTTCATCTATCAGGCCCGCCTCAAGCGTCTGAATGGAGTCGCGGGCCTCGGGGGGCAAGGCGGCTTCCAGCGATGCGCGGCACTCCTCAAGCGCCTGGGCAAAGGCAGGGCTGTTCACCACATCTTGCTCAATCAGATCGCTCAGATCGCCCAACGCGCCGCTGGCCCTTGTCTGCGCGCCCAGATCAAGGACCAGCTTTTCCACCCAGACGTTGCCGAGGCCGCGCGCAATCTCCTGCGCTTCGACCTCGGCCAGATCGCGGTCACGGCGCAACCGGGCCGCCAAGGGGGGTTGCCCGCACAACTCCAGCCGGGCGACCAGATGCGGGCAGGGCAGGCGCGCGTTCTCCAGCGCGCGTTCGACGGCCCGGCGCAGGTCGCGCCAGTCCTCCAGCCCGCTGACATCGACCGCCACGCGCGCGAATCCAGCTAGTGCGACAGCGCGCGCCTCGGTCGTAATGCGGCCCGCGTCATCCACCTGCACCAGCGTCACGCTGCCCGCGCCGGGCTCCCCGATATCTCGGCCTTGCGGGATGCCGGGCATGGTGACATGCGCACAGCCCACGGCATCGGGCAGGTATTCAAGCCGCTTGTGGATATGCCCCAGCGCCCAGTAGTCGAACCCACTGGCCTGCAAGTCCGACAGCGGGCAGGGGGCATAGGGGTCATGGCCCGAAGCGCCGTTCAGCGACGTATGCATCAGCCCGATATTGAGCGCATCAGCCACAGGGGGGCGGTATTTCGGCAGCAGGCTTTCGGCGGCATGCGGGTCACGAAAGCTCAAGCCGTGAATCGCCACTTCCTGCGGGCGGGTGTCCAGGATCTCGACCCCCGCATGGCCCCGGAAAACATGCGTCAGCGGCGGGAAGGTCAGTTCCCCGGTAATCCTGCTTTCAGAATCGTGATTGCCGCGAATGATGAAGCTGCGGATGCCTGCGGCATCCAGTCGCGCCAGTTCAGCCACCAGAAACCGCGCGGTCTTCATGCTGGTCTGGCGGCCATCATACAGGTCCCCGGCAATCAGCAGCGCATCGACACTTTCGCGCAGGCATAGCTCCACGATATTGCGCAAGGC
>SLQN01000149.1 GCA_007131465.1 Paracoccaceae bacterium | reverse complement strand
CCCGCCCCCCCGCAGGACGACCCGGCGCCCGCGAAAGCGCCGAATCCCCACGCCGCGATGAAGACATCGTCGCACGTCAACTCCGCGAAGCGGCCGAACAAGAAACCGACCCCGAACTCCGAGAACAATTGTGGCGCGAATACGAAGCATACCTCGACGATCGCTCCTGATCCCGGCGCTCCTACCCCTGCTGCTCCTCACCGCAGGGTGCCCCACCATGCGCCAGCGCAACTCCGTCGGCCCCACCACCCTGCAAACCTCCGTCCAACCCTACGCCCCGGAGGAACGCCTCAACGTCGGCATCGAAATCTTCGATGATTTGATTTTTTCGGATCGGTTTGAAGATGGGCCGTTCCGTGACTGTCCTGAGTGCCCGACAATGGTGAGAATTCCGACCGGGACTTTTGTGCAAGGCAGCCCAGTATCAGATCCGGATAGCCTCGACTCTGAGCGTCCACAGCGTGAGGTCACCATTCCGGCTTTTGCCATGGGGCAAACGGAAGTTACCTTTGATCAATGGGATGCCTGCTTCGCAGCGGGCGGATGCTCTCATAATCCATCAGACACGCTGGGTTGGGGGCGCGGAAGTCGACCTGTGATGAATGTCAGTTGGGAGGACGCGCAGGAATATGTCGCATGGCTAAGCAGTGAGACAGGTCATGATTACCGGCTGCCATCGGAATCGGAGCGCGAATACGCCACACGTGCCGGCACTACCAGCCGATTCAATACCGGCAATTGCATCACTACGGATCAAGCCAATTTCCATGGATCCTTTCCGGCAACAGGTTGTCCGGGGGGTGTGTTGCGCAATCGGACCGAGCCGGTGGCGAGTTTTGAGTCCAACGCGTTCGAGATCTATGACACTCATGGCAATATCGCTGAGTGGGTGCAGGACTGCTGGAACACCAGCTATGTCGATGCGCCGACTGATGGTAGCGCATGGCGCACTGGAGATTGTAGCCGAGCAGTGCTCCGTGGAGGCCTCTGGGGCGCTGATGGAGCGAGAGCTCGCTCAGCTGCTCGCCTTGATGAGCCGGTTACCACTCGAAATATTTCTTACGGCTTTCGAGTGGCAAGATCGCCTGCAAAGTGAGTGGAAAGAAGCCGGCAATTCAGTCTCGATCTCTACGCGTATGGGTCAATCACTTGGTCTTCTGACTCAATCTATTGAATCGGTAGAGCAATTTTCACGTTTTTTCTTTCGTGTACCACTTATACGCTGGAAAGCGTCTCTACCGGACGCTCTCTGAGGCTGCGAGATCCCCGCTGAAAGCATGCGAGAGCAGGGCGGCTGGTAACAGTGAATCAGCCAGGAGGTTCAGATCCTGCTCCCCCAAGACCTGTGCAATTGGAATCGACTGAAGCGCGAGAAATGTCGGGGGGTGGCTATCCAATCGAAGCTGGTGGCGCCGATTGTTGTTCAGACCGGCCTGTTCCGGGTAAAGCAGGCAGACGGTAGTGCAGCGGTAAGCCGCCGAGTAGCTCGCCATCTGGTACAAGTCCGCTGGGCTCAGCCCTGACAACGGCTCTCGGGCCTCCAATCTTTTCCACTTGGCATCCAGAATGGCAACCGGCCGGCCATCACCATCCAGCAAAGCGATATCGGGCCGCATCAAGACCCGGCCACGTCCAGCCTCATCGTGCCCGAGATAGCGCCGCGGGCCTTGTTCAACCAGTCTCAGTCCGCATTGCCGGGCGATTGGCCGCAGCACCGCGGCGGTGTAGCGCTCGAAGAGCTGGTTCATATTGAACAGCAGGCTGAACGCCCGCTGGCGGCCCGAGCGGGGGTCGAGGAACTGCCCACTCAGGAAGAGGTGGGCCAGGTCCACAACGCCGGCATAGCGCCTCTGCAAGCGGTTCAGGTCGCTGGCTTCCGGCGCATGTTCATGTGGTGCCAGAGTGGCAACCCCAGCAAAGCGCTTCCGCAATGACCTCAGGCGCTGCTGCAGCAGCGGGCTGGTTGCCAGCGTCCCGACCAATTGCAGGGCGGAGTGCAGCAGGCGGTTGACCGGTATGTCGGCCACCAATTCGCTGTACCGGCAGGCGATCCGCTGCGGCTTGAACAGATTCTCGCGCTGCTGGCGGACCACATCGATCCGGCCACGGACCTGGCCCAGAGTGCCCTCGATATCGCGGTAGTCGCGGAGCATGCCTTGCTGAAGCTGGCGCTCCAGCAGCTGGGCGAAGTGCCGGATAAATAGATCCAGCAGGGTTGTTTGGCTGGTCGCCAGCCCGGCGGTGATGGCCTCCATGCCCTCCAGATCGCCAGCCCGGGCCAGCATGTTCAGCAAGGTGCCCCGTTGCTGGGCCTCGGTCTGGTGCGGGAAGAGTTTGGGCAGGACCTCGATTTGCAGCCCATCTACCTGCACCACCCCGCAGAACTGGGCGAACTTGACCGACTGTCGGCGCCATTCCAGGCAGCCGGCCGGCAGCTGATGTTCCACCGCAGCCAAGGCGTCTGCCTCGGCGGTTTGCAGATCCTGGCCGTCACCAATCCCCAGCCATCCATGCTCGAAGGCCGTCAGGTGGCGCATGATCAGGAATCCGGCTGCTCGTAGACCTTGCGCAGCGCGTCAGCGGTGATCTCTTCCGGAGCCTTGACCTGGTAGTCAGTTTTTTCCGGCAGGTTGGCGTCGCTGTCGGGAAACAGCCGGGCCGGATCAAGTGTGCTGACCGTGATGACCTGATGCTCCGCTGCGGCACCATCATCTCGAAGCACCCGGCGGATCTGGCCCCAGTCGTCGTAGAAATACTCTGCCAGCATCGGGATGATGTCGTAGACCATGACGTTGCGCAGGCCGTCCAGATCCTTGATGTCGATGAAATAGGCATGGCCTAAGGTCTGGTCGCGATGGAGCAGGTAGCGCAGGCGCTGATTGATGGCGTCCATCAGTGCCCGCAGATCGATCAGACCGCCTTCGCCATCCGGAATGACTCCGTCGACACCGCTGCCCGGGACTTTCCTGGATTCTGGCATCAGCTCCTGAAAGCGGAACCGCCGCCGCAGCGCTGCATCCATCAGCGCGATGGAGCGGTCGGCGGTGTTCATGGTCGCGTAGATATCCAGATTCTTCGGCACCCCGAAGCGATCACCGGAATAGGGCAGTGTCAGTTCGACACCGTCGACCAGCTGGCCGTCTTCATCCCACCAGGCGCGCTTGTCGACTTCGATGAGGGTGATCAATTCACCGAAAACGCGGGCAACGTTGCCACGATTGATTTCGTCGATGAACAGCGCATAGCGCTGCTTCGGGTCCTGCCGGGCGCGCTGGCAGAAGGTCTTGAACAGCCCATCATGAACCTCGTAGCTGATGCTGCCGCTCTCGGTGGTCTGTGGGCGAATCCCCTCGATGAAATCCTCGTAACTGTAGGACTGGTGAAAGGTCACCGTCAGGTGGCGCTTGATCTTGGCATCGGCGCTGGCCGGGCCTTTTCTGAGACGCTCGAGCATTCCCCTTAGTGCCTCACCAGCCTCGTCCCAGTCACCGGCAAAAATCCAGTGCCCACCCGACTTCTTGTCGAATATCAGCGGCGGCTGGCGTTTATCTGGTGAGTAGTTCACCGTGTCTGAGTCCAGAACGGTGTGGATCTGCAGGGAGCTCCAGCAAGTAGCGCGCAGGTTTGGGCTGTCGGGCCGGCCCTGAAGCCGGGCCTTGGCTCTGAAGTAGGGGTGGGTCAGCAACTCGTTGACCGTTGCCTCGCCACCAAGGTCAGCCAGCGCGAGTGCGACGGCCTCCCACCAGGAAGTCCCTGCCAGCTCGCCTTCCAGCCACTCTCCGGTTGGTGCTCCTCGCGCCTCACTTTCGTAGCGTGGCATCAGATGCTCGCGCAAGGTATAGGTTTTGCCGGTGCCCGGCGGCCCATAGAAGATCTTGTTGACGGGCTTTTTGATCTGAATGGCCTGCTGGCGGGAGCTTTGTGCTTCCTCCAGGCTGCTCTTTACCTCGGTCAGCTGCCCCCAAAGCTGACTGATCAGCTTGGCGGACGCAGGCTTGATCTCAATGCCGGAAGACTGCGGCGACCAGACCTGATCGTCGGTCGTCTCCCGCTGCAGATCGGCCATGCTGATAAAGGAATCGACCGCAGGATCACGCAGGTCGGTCAGCGTGATATCCACGAAACGGGCCTTGTCGCCCTTGGCGGCGCGCTCGGGGTCGTAATGTTCCTCCTCATACGGCGCCGAAGCGATGTTGCCCCGACCAATCAGTCCCCGTGGTTCCCGGCCCAGGCGAACGAGATAGAAGGTATCGCCCTCGTTCAGCTTGGTGGAGGCAACGCTCCAGCGCCGGGTCACGTTTTCGCCTTTGGCGACCCGCATCCGGTCGTCGTGGAAAGACACCCAGTCCCAGTTCTTCGGATTCCAGGCGATCAGCCAGGTCCGGTGAGGTGGCTTCCACCCATCAACCCACGGCGATTGGTAGAAGTCCAGATCACCACCGTGCTCCGCTTCCAGGCGGCGCCGAATCTCAAGCAGGCGCTGATCGATCTCCAGGTCGGAGAGCTTCCCGGACAGCGGGTGACTCAAGCGGTCGTAGTGCTCGACGATGGCGCGCTTGTCGATGCTGGTGCTGATGCGCTCATAAGTCTCCGGAAACAGCATCCAGCGCAGAATATGGCGGAACTGGCGATAGCCATCGCGTGGCACTGTCGCAAGCCACTCGGCGAAGCCCCAAGGCTCAGAGAGCAGCTGCCGGCGCCGCTCTGGGCTCTCTGTCTTGAAAGCCTCTGCAATCTGAATCAGAAAAGCGAGCTCACGCCAGCGATGCGTGTTGTAGGCCGTGCCGGCATGGGCTGTACCCGCAAGCACGTCATCGTCGAGCATCGGATGGTCGGGTGGCAAGGACTCACCGCCAAGCGCCCAGATGTCAGCCACAAGGCTACGCTTGGTGCTTGGGTTGATGTTGTGGGGAAACAGGAGCAGCACCCAGTGCAGTTCTGCCATCAGGCGGGTTGCGCTCGGGGATGCTGCTTCCAGTTGTTCCTTGAGTTTGTCGAGATAAGTTGCATCGCCGCTGAGCCGGTTCTGCACAAAGGCGCGGTTGAGCTCGGCGAGATTCGCGGCGGTCCATAGCGACTGATCAGTGAAAACGCTGCCATCGCCAAGCAGGCAGCGGTCTCGCCAGCGATCTGCAGCGGCCAGAACGGCGGTCAAATCGCGGTCGTAGTGATATCGGCTCATGCTGTCCCCGTGGATTCGGATTATTTGTCTTGTTGCCGGACAATTCCGGCTGGCCGCCAACTAAGCCGTTTGGCTGAATGCCGCCCCAGCCACCCGCGGCTCCATCTGCTTCAAAGCCCCGAATAGCCCATCAACCACGTTCTCCCTGCCAGCAAACAACGCCTCTGGCCCTTCGCTATGCAGCGTACTGAACGGCGCCTCATACAGTGCCTTGGCCTCGATCACGCCGTTCTGGCTCAGCTGGTCGATAATCAGCTCGACAAACCGAATCTGACGGGCGGACAGGCTTTCATCGCTCAGGAACTGCGAGAACGCGGCCTGCACGGCGGCCCGGTCCATGCCCACAAGTGAGCGCACAAAATGCACCAGCGACGGTGCCTGGCTCCTGGCCAGAAGGTCCGAGAGCAGTGTTTCGCCTTCCTCCTCACCGATCTGGACCAGCATCGCTTGCAGTTCTTCCAGATTCTTCGCGGTCAGCGGCTGGTTGGTACGCAGGCGCTGGATGACGATGTTGTCCAAGTGGCTGCGCAAGTACTCCCGGACCTTCTTCTCGTACTGGGCGCCGGTCATGCGCGGCATGGGGATGACTTCGCCGTCGCGGATGCCGAGGATGTCGTCTTT
>SLQN01000440.1 GCA_007131465.1 Paracoccaceae bacterium | reverse complement strand
CATCGGTAGGCGATCCGTTGATCTGCAACACGCCAGAACCGGCCGGGATGCCCGAAGCTTCCATATGCTCGACGAGGGACTGGGCGATGGCAAAACCAATACCCTCATTGTCGAAGGACACATAGAAATCGGCAACATTGTCGGGAATGGGGCGGTCATAGGCAATGACGCGAACCCCCTGCGACTGGGCAATCGACACCATCGCAGCGCCTGCCGAGGAATCGACGGGGTTCAGAACTACCACTTCTGCCCCTTGCGCGATCACCGAATTGAACTGTTGCTGCTGAAGCGTCGCATCCGCGTTGGCATTCTGATAAATCACGGTGCAGTCTGGGCACAATTCGGACATCGCGGCGACAAAGCCGGGATGGTCATGTTCCTCATAGCGGGTAGACGCCTGATCAGGCATCAGGAAGGCGATGGTCGCATCCGCCTGCGCCAATGTGGGCGCGGCAGCAATCATGGCCGCCACGCTGGTCGCGGCGAATGAAAGTGTCAGATTTCGGGTCATAGTGTTCCTCCTCGTTGCATCGCCTTTGTGGCGTGACGGCGCACTTCTCCGACGCCTGCCTGAGCAGATCGACCGGCTGCGCCCCTCCTCCCAAAGGTGCGGTTATTCACTTGCTTTAACGATTGTGCATCAATGCTCAATCGATGAAGCAGTATTGATTACGCTTAACATCGCTGTCAAGATAGTTTTGATTGAACAGGACAGCATGCGTGAAACCAAGCTCTGATGCCCGACCCGGAACCGCGAATTCCGGAAAGCGAACAACCATTTACGATATCGCCCATTCCGTCGGTACTTCGCCGAGTGCCGTCAGCGCTGTCCTGAACGGAACCTGGCGAAAACGCCGAATCAGTCAGAAGCTGGCAGATCGAATCAGCGCGGTTGCCATCGAGCAGGGCTATTCCGTTAACCTTCAGGCCAGCGTTCTGCGCCGCGACCGGTCCAACATCATTGGCATGGTCATTCCGAAATATGACAACCGTTACTTCGGTGCCATCGCCGAACAATTCGAGGAAGGCGCACGCCAGCGGGGATACTTCCCCGTCATCACCTGTACGCAGCGTGACCCGGAACTGGAATTCGAGGCGGCGCGCATGCTGCTATCCTATCAGGTCGAGTGTCTTGTTGTTACTGGTGCAACCGATCCGGATCGGATCAGCGATCTGTGCCATTCTGCTGGCGTCAAGGTGATCAATCTTGACCTTCCCGGCACGAAAGCCCCCTCCGTCATCTCAGACAATTTCCAGGGTGCGCTAGACCTGACAAGGCTGCTCCTGAGAGATTGGGGGAATGAGGATGGCCGCAGTGAAAGTCTTTATTTCGTGGGTGGCCGGACCAATGATCACAATACATCCGAGCGGATAAGGGGCTTTTTGCAGGCCCACGCCGAGAAGGGGTTGAATGTGCCACAGACAAATATTCTCGCGTGCGGTTATGCGGCGCAAAAGGCACATACAAGCCTCGCTGCGTTGGAACGCTTGCCTGAAGGGATTTTTGTCAACTCCACGATCTCACTCGAAGGCGTGGTCATGTGGCTTTCGGAACTACCCCCCGAGCGCCAGCAGCGGATCCAGTATTGCTGCTTCGACTGGGACCCATTCGCAGCTTTGATGCCAAATTGTGTCGGGATGGCGCAACAGGATGTTCCAGCGTTGCTGGACCATGTGTTTAACTTAATCAAGACCGATCTTGATTCGACGGAAATCAAACAAATTGCATGCAACTTGCGTGGCCAGCGGCCGTCACAACACGCGGGCGTCGCGTCTTGAGACGCACTGATAAATCTAATCGGATAGGTTTAATTCGTGCCAAGGCCATGAACTGCTCCCACAGATACCCGTGCAGCCCTGCACAAAGCGGGCCCTTGAAAACACGCTACTATACCCATTTAACCTGTTCACTCAGCACTGGAATCGAGGGTGAACGGCAGCTTTCAAGTGCCGCGCCGCAGCATGCGGTGGAAGGTCGAGCGTCGAGTAAGGGCCGAGGCTGTTTGGAAACTCCTGCACCACCGCCACTCTTGCCTTGAATGCCGGGCTGTGAGTCCGGCGTGGCCGTCTTGCCATGGTCTTCTCCTTGCTCACGGCATCATGCCGCTGTTACGCGGAAAATCCACTTATCCCGGATCTTCAGGTTTTCGGAACCACCTCTTCATCGAAAAAGTCATGCAGGCGCAGCAACATTCTCAATGCATTGATTGCTTCCGCCGCTCGATGATGTACCGGCGGAAATACCCGTAGACAGGCATGAGCCACATAGAAATCGTCATGATGGCAAGAATGATGGCAACCGGTCGGTCAACCAGTCCGGTCAGAGAGCCGCGGGCCTTCATGAGCGACATCAGGAAATTCTGTTCGACGATTGGTGCGAGGACCAAAGCCAGAATTGTGGGCGCCACCGGGAAGCCGTACTTCTGCATCAGGAAAGCCAAAAATCCCAGCGATAGCATGACCCCTACGTCGAAAAGCGCGTTGTTGACCGCAAACGCCCCTATAATTGCGATCAGGACGATCACAGACATCAGGGCCGCGCGCGGCACCCGCAGTATAACGCCAGCCCAGCGTATGGCCAGGATGCCCAGGGGTATCATCAGTAAGTTCGCCAGAATGAAGATAATGAACAAAGAATATACGAGTTCAGGTGTCCGCACGAACACCTGCGGCCCCGGTGTTATGCCGTGCACGAGCAACACCCCCAAGACAACCGCTGTGATCGCATCTCCGGGAATGCCAAAGACGAGCGTCGGGATCCATGCGCCGCCCAAGGATGAATTATTGGCCGAGGATGCCTCGGTGATCGAACCCAAGGCCCTTATATCCGGATCCTTGGATTTCCCGGCAAACCTTAGTGAAATCGCGTAGGAAATCCAGGTCGCAACCCCACCCCCTGCCCCGGGAAGAACCCCGGTTACAGTCCCGATGAAGCTGCCGCGCAGATGGTTGCGCCAGAAATTTCTGAATAGAAAGATAGTTTCAGCGAAAAACCCACCGGCTTTGGAGTTGACCATCGGTTCGCGTGTGGCTGTAGTATCCGTGCTGGTCGCATATTTGAGAATCTCGGCAAAGGCGAACATTCCGATCACTGCTGGAATGAAGCCGATACCACCAATCAGGTTCGTATACCCGAAAGTGTAGCGCGCATATCCGGTGCTCAGATCAGTGCCGATCGTTGCGATCAGAAGCCCGATAAGCAGTGAAATAAGGCCCTTTAGGGGAGAATGCGCAAAGATAATGACCGCGCAACTCAGCCCAAGGCAGGCAAGCCAGAAATATTCATCAGAACTGAAGTTGGCGGCAAAGCGCGCAAGAAGTGGCGCTCCGAGGATCAGGATCACAGATGCGATCAGCCCGCCGGAGGCCGAGAAAAGCAGGCAAGCCCCAAGCGCGCGGGCGATCTTGCCTTCGCGCGTGAGTCGGTGAAGGTCATCGACATAGGCGGCCGATGAGGGTGTGCCCGGCATTCGTAGCAGGGCTGCCGGAATGTCCCCTGCGAAAAGAGCCATCGCACTCGTAGCGATAATTGCGCCAAGCGCAGGAACAGGGTCCATGAAGAAGGTGACCGGAACCAGCAGCGCCGCCGCCATGGTGGCAGACAACCCGGGGATCGCACCGACGAAAAGCCCGAAGATCGATGCGGCCAGGATCACGGCCATGACGTACGGTGTGAAGACCAATCCCGCCGACTGTGACAGAATTTCCATCATCCCAGGAGCTCGCGGATTGAAAACAACACTTTAGGAAGTGGCACGCCAAACATCCCCCCAAAAATCACTTCGGTCAGGGACGCGCATACGAGGGCAAGCACGGCGCTTCTCAACAGGCCCCCCCATAACCGTATCGACAGCATGAATACCACAACCACAGACGTCAGGAAGAATCCCACGCGGCTTGCTGCGAAGATGTAAAACAGAGGCGCTGCCATGACGATCAGCAGGTTGGCGACCTCGTTCAATCGCCACGGCGCGTCGCTCGGGGTCGCGCTCTGAGTGCGTGGGCTTCTCTGGAGGATCGAGCTAACGGCCAGAAACAAGCCGCACGCCCCCAGGACGGCCGAAATCACGAGTGGGAAGGTCCCGGCACCAAATCGCATGCCGGGAACCGAAGGGAAGCTTGAAGCCAACTGGAAAGCAATTACAGAGACGGCAAAAAGACCGCAACCGATGACTGTATCCGAGAGTCTCAAGGCTGGCCTCCTGTAACGGATTTATTCCGTGAGTCCTGCTGCTTCCATGACAGCGACAGTCGATTCATGCGCGTCTTGCATGAATGTCCGGAAGTCATCGCCTGCAGCCCAGCGCGTGCCGAAGCTCAGATCAGCCAACCGGGCCTGGAAAGACTCCGATTCATAGATTGCCTCGATATGCTCTATCAGCGTATCGGTCGCATCCTGAGGCATGTCCAGCGGGCCGGCAAATCCACGCCAGACACCAGCGGATACATCCAGACCAAGTGATTCCTCGATCGTTGGAAGGTCCGGAAAGGCTTCCATGCGCGCCGAGTCCATGACTGCGAGAGAACGAACCTCGCCCGCCTCGATCAGGCTACGTGCTTCGGCGACAGAAGTCGGGGCAAAGTCGACACCGCCCGCGATCAATTCGTTGAGCGAGGGACTTGCGCCGCCGCTGGGAACGAACACCACTTCGTCCGGCCCTGAACCGATTGCCATCATCAGCTGAACCCAAGCCAAGTGCCAGGGACCGCCGATGCCGCTGGCTGATGCGGTGAATCGTTCAGGATTCGCTTGAATTGCCGCAATGGCTTCCTCGATTGTCTCGAACTCGGAGTCATGGCGAACCTGAACACCCGCCGCATCGAAGTTGACAAGTGCCAGTGGGGTGAAGCTCTCGTAATTCAGATCACCGCGACCGAGAGGTTTGTAGCCATCCACTGAGGAGGACATGAAGCCGATTGTGTATCCATCAGGAGCCGCATCCGCTATGGCCTGGTGTCCGATAAAGCCACCTGCCCCAGGAAGGTTTTGAACGTTGAATTGTTGCCCGAGTCTTTCCTGAAGGCCCGCAGCAACAATGCGCGCGACCGCATCCGTGCCGCCGCCAGCCGCGAATGGCACGATAATCGTCACGGGGCGCTCCGGGTACCCGCTCTGCGCTATCGCTGGCAATGCACCGGCCATCAGCGCTCCTATCGCTGCTGCGCCCAATAAGTGAGACAGTTTCATGTCGTCCTCCCTGTTACAGTTTACGCTTGAGATCGCGCACCATATTGCTACTACATTGTCAGACAGTCTGTCAATAAAGTATTGTCAGGCAATCTTACACGCGCTATAAGGGTGCGAAGTCCATATCACCCCTGCCCCGGTGCGGCCTGAATTTGCTCGGGAGGGGAGAGTAAGAAATGAGGAAGACATGCTCGCAAACGAAGAATCAGTCATAAACCCCGACACAAAGGAGCCGTTTGCAGACAATTGGCCTGCGGGGATATACGCCAAACTCAAAGCCGCCAACATCCAGCAAATCGCGGTCGTTCCAGATGCAGGTCATTCGCAATTGATCCGCTTGTGCGAGGGCGACCCCGAGATGACCGTGGTGCGCCTGACCACTGAAGAGGAGGGCATTGCGCTTCTTGGCGGAGCGTGGCTTGGGGGTCAGCGCGGGGTTCTCTTGATGCAGAGCAGCGGCGTTGGTAACTGCATTAACATGCTTTCGCTGCCCAACGCATGCCAATTCCCTCTTCTGATGATCGTGACGATGCGGGGTGATTGGGGTGAGTTCAACCCCATGCAGGTTTTCATGGGAAATGCCACGCAAGTGGTTCTTGAAAGCATGAATGTAATTG
>SLQN01000031.1 GCA_007131465.1 Paracoccaceae bacterium | reverse complement strand
GTCACGAAACGCATGACCGGTTGACCCGTGCGCTGGTGCTGCATCCCGATATCAAGGCGCGCCCCGGCCCGCGCGCGCCCGATCTGGCGCTGGCCGAGGCTGTGTCTCTGGCGCAGGCGCTGCCCGGGCTCGAGGTCGTGGACAGCGCTGTGGTGCGCCTGCCCAAGGCACAACCGGGGATGTTGTTCGGGTCCGGCAAGGTCGAGGAGATTGGCGCGCAGATCGCTGAGGCGGAGATCGCGCTGGTGCTGGTCGACGGGCCGGTGACGCCTGTGCAGCAACGCAATCTGGAACGTGCCTGGAAGGTCAAGCTGCTGGACCGGACTGGCCTGATCCTCGAAATCTTTGCCGACCGGGCGCGCACGCGCGAAGGCGTTTTGCAGGTCGAACTGGCGGCGCTGAGTTACCAGCGCACGCGGCTGGTGCGCGCCTGGACGCATCTGGAGCGTCAGCGCGGCGGGCTTGGCTTCGTGGGCGGGCCGGGCGAGACACAGATCGAGGCCGACCGCCGCGCCATCGACACGCAGATGGTGCGGCTGCGCCGGCAGTTATCCAAAGTCGCGCGAACGCGCGAATTGCACCGCGCGGCGCGGCGCAAGATCCCCTTTCCGGTTGTGGCGCTGGTGGGCTATACCAATGCGGGCAAATCGACCCTGTTCAACCGTCTGACCGGGGCCGACGTGCTGGCCAAGGACATGCTGTTTGCCACGCTCGACCCGACCATGCGCGCCGTGCGCCTGCCCAGCGGCAAGGAGATCATCCTGTCGGACACGGTGGGCTTCATCTCGGACCTGCCGACGCAGCTTGTCGCAGCCTTCCGCGCAACACTCGAAGAGGTGCTGGAGGCCGACCTGATCGTGCATGTCCGCGACATCGCCCATCCCGAGACCGAAGAACAGGCGCGCAACGTCAACGATATTCTCGCGGATCTGGGCGTGACAATGGAAACTCCGCAACTTGAATTGTGGAACAAGTCCGACCTTTTGCCGGACGCCCAGCGCGACGCGCTGGCAGAGCGCGCGCGGTCGGATGCCGGGGTACACCTTGGCTCGTCGCTGACCGGGGCAGGGCTGGAGACGCTGTTTGATGCCCTGACCGCCCGGCTTGACGATACGCGCCATCTGGAAGAGGTGACGCTTGGTTTTGAACAGGGGCGAGCGCGGGCATGGCTTCATGAACACGCTGTGGTGCAGGCCGAATCCGAGACGGAAACGGGCTACCGGATCGAGGTCAACTGGACCGACCGCCAGCGCCGCCAGTTCCGGATGCTGGACTGAGGCCCTCGGCGCGGGTTTTTCCTTGAACACGGGTGTCGCAGGCAGCGTACAGCAGCGACTATCGTCAGGATTGTGCGAGTCACTTGCGGATCGCGCCAAGATTCTGCCATGATTCACGGTTAATTAAAGGAATGTTAACCACGGATATGGTGCTGGCCTTCAGGTCTGTCACTGAAAAGAGAGCAGATACCCGCGATGAACATGGCTTCGAATCTCTCGACGCAGGCTGAACAGACAGTCTCGGATTTCCTCGATTTACCCGACCCGATGGCCGAACAATACGATACGATCATGTATCTGATCCGGCAGACGACCGGGGCGCGGCGGGTCTGTGTTCAGCTTGACGGAGCGCCCGTGCAGGCGGTCCCGACGGACATGGCCAGCATTCAGGCCCCGATCGTGCATCAGGGCAGCCGGATCGGGATGCTGCGCGCCTTCGCCGAAGAATTCGACTCGGGCGCGGCGCATCTGCTGGCCGGGTTTGCGGTTCTGGTGGCTGAGCATCACGCGCTCTGGTCGGTTGCGCATTGTGACATGCTGACCAAGGCAATGACACGCCGGGCCTTCATGGTCGATCTTGGGCGCGCGGTGGCCACCTGGCTGCGCAGGGGGCAACATTGCAGCCTCGTGATCTTTGATCTGGACCATTTCAAGATCATCAATGACACACATGGCCATAATGCAGGCGATGCCGTGCTGCGGGCGGTGGCCCATGTCATGCAGTCAGAATTGCGCCCCTGCGACCGCCTCGGCCGTCTGGGCGGCGAGGAGTTCGGCGTCCTGCTGATGGCCGACATCGACGCCGCGGTGGAAATTTCCGAGCGTCTGCGCCGGGTCATTGAGGGCACGACAGTGCGCGATTACCCCGAGATCGCATTTACGGCCAGTCTTGGCGTTGCGACCTGCGGGCCAGAGATCGACTCTCGCGATGCGCTGATCACGGCTGCCGACGCCTTTCTCTACGAGGCGAAACAAAACGGCCGCAACCGCGTTATCGGCGCTGTGAATATTCCTGTCCTCGACCCCTGGGACTGACCTGCGCAGCCCTGTCCCAAAGCGGCCCGGGCAGGAAATTCTCCCGATTCCGCATTTGGGGCTTTGATTGGGCTTCAAGACCCCATAAATGTGCAGGTGAAGGCGCGGCGCAATCGCGGACGCGCGGAAGGGAGAACAGCATGCTGAACAATATCGGGCCTGCAGGCTTTATCATCATCGCCATTGTCGTGCTGGTGCTTTTCGGGCGCGGCAAGGTCAGCGCGTTGATGGGCGAAGTGGGCAAGGGCATTACCTCGTTCAAGAAGGGTCTGAAAGACGGCTCGGAAGAGATCGAGAAAGCTCCGGATGACACGACGCACACAACGCGCGACATCACCCCTGACCACGACAAGGACAAGGCCTGAACCGACGCTGGGTGCAGGGCGGGTAAAAGCTGGGCGTGCCGCCTTGTGATGGCGCGGCAGTATTGGGGGGTGTGATGTTTGATCTCGGCTGGACAGAGCTGCTGGTGATCGGCATCGTTGCGCTGATCGTGGTCGGTCCCAAAGATTTGCCGAACATGTTTCGCAGCCTTGGGCAATTCACTGCGAAAGCGCGCGGCATGGCACGCGAATTTCAGCGCGCCATGGATGACGCGGCAGATGCGAGCGGGGTGAAGGATGTCGCCAAGGACCTGCGCAAAGCGACTGATACGCGCAGCATGGGGTTGGATGAGCTTGACAAGATGCGCAAATGGGACCCGCTGAAGGACGACGCCAAGACAGGCGGTGCGAAGAAACCTGCTGACCCTACTACTGCGGGCAAGCCCGGCACAGACGCGAAAAATGCCACCGCGGCCGAAACGGACGCGCAGAAAGATGCGACTGGAAAGGCACAGATCGCCGCTGAAATGGCGCGACTGCGGCAGGAGCGGACCAGCCCGCCGGAGCCGGGAGCAACCACGCCAACTGATGGTTCCGGCAAGTCCGCCACAGACAAGAGTCAGGCATGACCACCAACCCGCAGGATGACATCGAGGACAAGGGTGCGCCGCTGATCGAGCATCTGGCCGAGTTGCGCACGCGCCTGATCAAATCCGTCTTCGCCTTTGTCGTGGCGATGGTGCTATGCTTCACGGTCGCCACCCCGATCTTCAATTTTCTGACAGCGCCGCTGTGTGATGCGCTGGCCGCGCGCGGGCAGGATTGCGACCTGATCTTCATCAGCCCACAAGAGGGTTTTTTCGTCGCGATCAAGGTCTCGATCCTGGGCGGGTTCATGCTGTCTTTCCCGGTCATCGCGCATCAGTTGTGGCGGTTCGTGGCGCCGGGTCTCTACCGGTCCGAAAAGAACGCTTTCCTTCCGTTCATCGTCGCCTCGCCCTTCATGTTCTTCCTGGGCGCGTCCTTCGCCTTTTACGTTGTCACGCCGCTTGCATATAATTTCTTCCTTGGCTTCCAGCAATTTGGCGCAGGCGGCGAGGTAGTCGAAGGCGTCACCGGCGCGGCTCCGCTTTCGGTCGTGTTTCAGGGCTCGGCGCAGGAATACCTGAACCTGACGATCAAGTTCATCGTCGCCTTCGGTCTGTGTTTCCAGCTTCCGGTCCTGCTGACGCTGATGGGCAAGGCCGGGCTGGTGTCCGAGGCGGGACTGCGGGCAGGGCGCAAATGGGCGATTGTGGGCATCCTGACGCTTGCGGCGCTGGTGACACCGCCCGATGTCATCACGCAGGTGATCCTGTTTGTGGTGGTCTACGGGCTTTATGAAATCTCGATCCGGCTGGTCGCCATGGTCGAGAAGAAGCGTAACGAGGAGTTGCGCCGCGAGGGCCTGCTGGATGACGACGATCCGGTGTTCGAGGATGAACTGGAAGACGAGAAATGACCTTCTCGCCGGATGAACTGGCGGGCGAGGGGGACACTCTGCGCCGCATCGCCAACGCGCTGGAACGCATGTCACCGCCTGCCGAACCCGTCCCGGATTTTGACGCCGCTGACGCCTTCATCTGGCATGTCGGCCCGGACCGGTTGCAGCCAGTCCCCGAAGTGAACCGGGTCGCGCTGGACCTGCTGCTGGGTATCGATCGCGCGCGCGACACGCTTCTGGCCAACACAGTGCAGTTCGCCCGCGGGTTGCCTGCGAATAACGCGCTTTTGTGGGGCGCGCGGGGGATGGGGAAATCCTCGCTGGTGAAGGCCGTACATGCGCATGTGCTGGACGTTGTGCCGGACAGTGCGCTGAAACTGGTTGAGATCCAGCGCGAGGACCTGCCCGCCATCGGGCGGCTGATGACTCATCTGCGTCAAGCACAGGCGCGATTCGTGCTGTTTTGCGATGATCTGTCCTTCAGCCACGACGACCAGCATTACAAATCGCTCAAAGCGGTGCTGGATGGCGGGGTTGAGGGGCGACCCCAGAATGTGGTGCTTTATGCCACGTCGAACCGCCGTCACCTCATGCCGCGCGACATGATCGAGAATGAACGCTCTTCCGCGATCAGCCCGTCCGAGGCTGTGGAAGAAAAGGTCTCGCTGTCCGACAGGTTCGGGTTGTGGCTGGGCTTCCATCCCTGCGGGCAGGACGAGTATCTGGCCATGATCGACGGCTATTGCGCGGCCTACGGGCTGACAATCGCGCCTGAACGCCTGCGCGCCGAAGCGATCGAATGGCAGGCAACGCGCGGCAGCCGGTCGGGCCGCGTCGCGTGGCAATTTTTCACCGATCTGGCCGGGCGCAGCGGGCTGCATCTCTAGGCCCGAAAACCCTTGCCGATGAGGCGCCGCGCGGCTTGACAGCCGATGCGGTTTCCCCCATAGCACGCGCACCGAACGGGCATACGGTCCGCACGGAACCCATGATTGCCCGTGATGACGGGCACGCCGCCCGAGGCAGTAACGCTTGCACCAGATGCAGGGGCCACAGGGCGCGGCAGAAAAAGAAGGAACAGACCGATGTTTGCGGTCCTCAAAACCGGTGGCAAGCAATACCGCGTGCAGGCAGGCGATATGCTGCGCGTGGAACGCATTGCCGCACAGGCTGGCGAAACAGTCCAGTTCAATGAAATCCTGATGCTTGGCGGCGATGCGCCCGTGATCGGTGCGCCGCTGGTGGAAGATGCTGGCGTGCAGGCCGAAGTTATCGACCAAATCAAGGCTGACAAGGTCATCCATTTCGTCAAGCGCCGTCGCAAGCACAGCTCGCAGCGCACCAAGGGTCACCGTCAGAAACTGACACTGGTCAGGGTCACGGACATTTTGGCCTCGGGGGCCGCTGCGACGGGCGTGAAGGCCGCGATCGGCACAGGGTCGGTGTCCGGCTTCGCGGTCGAGGTTGCCGCAGCCCCCGCAAAGGCGAAAAAGCCCGCCAAGGTCGAAGCGGTCGCAGTTGACGGGGTCAAGCCCGAAAACCTGCTGAACGAGGCTCGCGACGGCCAGCCGGACGATCTGAAAAAGATTTCCGGCGTCGGTCCCAAGCTGGAAGGTCTGCTTAACCAGAATGGTGTGTTCCATTTTGACCAGATCGCGGCTTGGACCCCGGCAGAGATTGCCTATATGGATGATCAG
>SLQN01000375.1 GCA_007131465.1 Paracoccaceae bacterium | reverse complement strand
TATGTGGAGACGGATTACTGAACCGCAGCTCCGTTCCAGCGAAAGGATTGTCCTGACCGTTTGGAATACGGGCCGGGCGAAACTGGCAGGAAACACCAACTGCCTCGACCTCGACGCCTATCGCGCGGCCCGTCCTGGATATTCACGATGTCAAAAAGCCGGGGCGAATCCACCCACTGACGACTGCATTCTTGCAAAAGAACTCGCTGCGCGTCCCGCATAGAAAAGGGCACAATTGTGCTCCTGGCAGCCCGCACCGGTGCGTTTCGCAGCGCACTGCGGCCGCCATGACAATGCGCCCGCCATCGACAAGTTCCAGGCGCTGCGCGACCGGCTGGTCGAGATCATCGACATGCGCCATGAACTGGTGAAGCTGGCGGCACTGATCGACTGGGAGTTCTTTAAGCAGTCGGAGGGATAAAAAACCGTCCGGGGGACGGTTTCGCCCGACGACGGGCGGGGTTCTTCCCCTCCGAGGCTGGCACACCCCAGACCCCATCTCGCCTGGTGGCGGGGCTTCCCTATGCTCAGCACGCCTACAAGCTTTCAGATGAGGCCGTGGCCGCGCGCTGGGTGGAGAACCCCTATTGCCAGCACTTCTGCGGTGAGACCGTCTTTCAGCACCGCGCCCCGATCAACCCGTCATCCCTGACGCGCTGGCGTAACCGCATTGGTGAGGAAGGTGCCGAGTGGTTGCTGACCAAGACCATCGAAGCGGGTCGCGCTTCTGGGGCCGTCGAGGAAAAAATGCCTGGAGCGCGTGTCGATGGACACCACTGTTATGGAGATGAACATTGCCTATCCGACCGACGCTCCGCTGTAAAAGCGCGCCCGCCAGAAGCTGGTGGCATAGTGGATCCTCGCAGACCGACCTTGGCACGTCGACGCCGTCGAGGGGCGGCCACATCATGAGGGTCCACCGACAAAGGAAAATGGCAAGTACTGGTTGAAAAATTCATCATTCTTTAATTCATGCAGCGGAAGTTTTGTGCAACCCTAGAAAATTATATTTTATATTTGAGTGACCGATTGCATTCTAACTCATCGGACGAAACCCTCTATCTTGTTAGTTAAGAAGGGGTCTAAGATGATCAAAACTCCAGCACTTCACCTTTCTCGCCGCGAATTTATCGCAACTAGTGCCACTACGGCGCTGACCGCCAGCGCCTTCGGGAGCAGCGCCCTTGCCTCCACCTTCCCGTCGAGGGACATCGAACTCCTGCTGGGGGTTGGGCCGGGAGGAGGCACAGATCGCTCGGCACGCCTCATTGGGCGTTACTGGGAATCGATGCTGCCCGGAAACCAGCGTGTTACCTACGTACCGCGACAGGGAGCTGGAGGGCTTATTGCCCTTCAGGCCTTACTTGACGCCCCGCCAGACGGACACACGGTGATGTTTTATCCTGTGCCGCATATCGCATCTTTCTTCCAGTTGGGGCAGATTCCCGACATGGACAATGATGCCGTAGGCTGGATCGGAACGTTGTTCAATGATCCGAATGTGCTACTCGTTCCTGCAGATAGCCCATATGAAACGATCGCCGATTTCATTGACGCCGCACGTAATTCTTCAGAGCCATTCACGATCAGCGGGTCCACACCGCTTTCCAATGCGCATTTCTCGACAGTTCTGGTGCGAGAACTTACCGGTGCAAATCTGCAATTTGTTCCCTTTGGTGGCGGCGGGGATGCACGAAACGCGGTTGCCGGCGGCCATGTCGACGGTTGCATCGCGCCTTACTGGTCCGCTCTCGGTGTGCTGGAGCTCACCAAGGCCATCGGGATCTTTCAAGACAGTAACCCGGCTCCAGATCTTTGGCAGCCAGTTCCGGCAAATGATGTTTTGGATGTCGAAATACCCGCTTTGTCAGAGCCTTACGCGATGTTCTGTTCTGCTGCTGTTAGGGATGAGAATCCCGAAGCCTTTTCAACTCTGGTTTCCAGTTTCAAGGAAACCGTGAACAGCAATGAGTTCCGCGCAGCGGCAGCATCTGAAGATTTGGCCGAGTTTCTTGTCGATTGGGATGCCGACGCGACAAGCAAGTTCGTCGAAGAGTATGTTGCGCTTGTCGACGAATATCTTCCGATAATGCGTACTGACGTGGAGGAGATGTGATGTCCCTTGCATCGGGTCTGCGAAGATTCTGGTGGGTGGGTAATCCAAATGAGCCTTCTGGCCGTGGCCTGTCGAGGGAGGCTGTAGGCGCCTTTGTGGATACGCTACCGCAGTTTCTGGTGCCTCTGGTTGCGGTCACAGCCTCTTGGGCAATTCATGCGACGCTTGACGGGGCACCGCGGGCGGCTCGGATGGTGCCAGATGTAATCTGCGTCGTAGTCGCGCTCCTTGCTATCGTTCAGATCTTCGTAACCAGCATAGCGCTTTTGCGCCGTATTCGGGGTGCGCCCCGAGCAACTGACAGCACGCCACTTGAAGAGAGAGCAGGCATTACGGACGTTGCGTTGCAAGGTGTCATCATAGCCTTGATGGTCGCCTTCGTACCGGCAGTTCAGGCATTCGGCTTCCTGCTGCCGAGCCTTGTCTTCATCGCTTTGGTGGGGATTCTGTCAGGGGACAAGGTGCTCCCTGCTCTTCTTCTCAGTGCGGTCATCGTCGCAACTGTGCTTGGGGGGATGTCGGCGGCAGGGTTCTATTACCCGCTCTGGTAGTTGGTGCGTGCGGAGGGCTACGACCCTCCGCCCATTACCTTCGCTAGTGTAACCTCAACAAGGTCATTTGGCATGGAAGCTGCGCTCGCGGGGCTGATTCAGGTTATTCAGCCTGAGACCTTAATCATCATCTTGGCAGGGTTCACGCTGGGATACGTCGTTGGGGCCATCCCAGGCTTCAATGATGCTAATCTGATGGCGATCCTACTACCTCTGACGATCTATATGGATCCGACGCACGCCATTATCGGTATGGCAGCGCTCTATTTTGCAGCACAAACCTCCGGGTCGATCCCAGCCATTCTGATGAATATTCCTGGAACTGGTGGGAACGCAGCGACTACACTTGACGGCTATCCAATGACCCGGCGAGGAGAGTCGGCGTTTGCGCTCGGGTCAAGTTTTGGCGCATCCGCTGTGGGCGCCATTTTCGGAGCAGTCATAGCTTTGCTGATTGCTCCGTCCTTGGGCATGTTCGCGTTGCGCTTTGGCCCGGCAGAGCTGTTCATGTTGGCTGCTTTCGGCCTTACAGTGGTCGGTAGCGTCGGCGGCGGCAATCCTCTGAAGGCTGCTCTGGCGATCTTCCTCGGGATACTTGTAGCACTTATAGGAATTCACCAATCGACAGGGTTTGAGCGTGGTACCTATGGTGTAGCACCCCTTTTCGACGGAATAAGTCTTATCCCCGTCATCTTGGGCCTGTTCGGCGTACCTGAGCTTGTTGCCCTGACCCGACGGAAGAAGATCGCACACACGAACACTCCAGCGCCAAAGAACAGCGAGATCCTTGCTGGCTTCTTCGCCGCCATGAAGAGGCGAAGAATTCTGGTTTCTTCAAGCATAATCGGCCTAATCGTCGGCATCATTCCTGGCGCGGGGGCCTCGATTGGTAGTTTCGTCAGCTATGGCTTCGCTAAACGCCTGTCGGACCGGCGCGAGAATTTCGGCAAGGGCGAGCCGGACGGGATCATTGCATCCGACACTGCGAATAACGCGGTCGCCTGCGGCGCAGTCATCCCACTGCTGACGCTGGGCCTTCCTGGAAGCGCATCAACGACAGTAATGCTCGCCGCGCTAATGCTGCACGGCATTCGGCCAGGCCCGCAATTCTTCAGCACCCATGAAATCGCGGCTTACACCATTCTGTGGTCCTTTTTTGTTGCAGCGCTTCTGATCGCGTTTATTGGTGTACCTTTCGCGCGTTTGCTCAAGGGAGTGGCACACACCCCGGCTGCGCGGCTTGCTCCCGTGACGCTGTTTCTTCTTTTCGTCGGAGCCTACGCCAACCAGTTCTCCACGTTCGACATGGGGCTAATGGTTGTGTTCGGCATCCTTGGTATCCTCATGCGCGCAGGGGGCTTCCCGCCAGCAGCATTTCTGCTCGCCTTCATCCTTACGCCTGTCCTCGAGACCAATTATCAGCGCGCGGTCCGGATCGGCGGCAACGAAATCTTCTTCAATAGCCCTATCTCGCTAACCCTTCTCGGGCTTAGCATTCTGTCTCTTCTCATTCCGGTGACTATAGCTATGGCCCGCCGCCGGACAACAGGATCAACCAAAGGATGAAAAAATGGAACTCATCATCGAAAAGAACCCGAATGTAAGCCCCGGCAGTTATGACATCTCAGTTAAGCGACGCCCCTATGTCAGCCAAACTTCAGATTTCCTGGACGGCAGGTGCAACCCGCGCGACCTTTTGGAAGAGCAGTTGGACCGCATCGATGGGGATAACGAGGTGCGCGCCTTCTGTTTCGTTGATGCTGAGGGGGCCAGAAAGTTGGCAGATGAATCTGCGAAACGATGGGCCGATGGCAAGCCGCTCTCTGCGCTGGACGGGTGCGCCATCGGGATCAAGGACACTATCGATGTGCGCGGCATGCCTTCGAAGCAAAACAGTAAGATCTTTGACGAGACGCCAAAGCTTTATGATGCAGCTTGCATTTACGCGCTCCGCCGTGCTGGTATGATCCCGGTCGGGAAGACATGGGTGCCCGAACTAGCAATGGGCGCCCTACCGCCGACGCGTAACCCCTACGATCTGAGACGAACCGCCGGAGCGTCTTCCAGCGGTTCAGGTGCGGCTGTGGGGGCGTCTATGGTGGCGGTTGCCATCGGAAATCAAACTGGTGGATCGCTAATCCGCCCATCCTCGTTTAACGCGAATTACGGATTCAAGCCTTCGTACGGTGCGTTGAACGTGGCGGGCATGCATCCTCTGGCCCCAAGTCAGGATCATATCGGCCCAATGGCCGGAACGCTGGCCGACACTTGGACCACGGCCTGGGAAATCTCGACCCGCGCCGGCGGGCATAACGGCAACCCCGGCTTTGGCGGTCGAAGCGAACTTCCAATACCATTGAAGCCTACCCGCTTGTGTCGACTGAATACTTCCGGCTGGAAGGAAATTGACGATGCCTCACGGCGCGCCTTTGAGAGGCTGGTAGACATGCTGAAGAAATCGGGTGTATCCGTCCTCGACGAAGATACGGACGACGATGTTGCCTATCTGGAAGAACTCCTGCTGGAGGCCGATAGCGTTTCGAATGACATTATCATGTACGAGGTCCGCTGGCCGCTGGTCTCGTACATCGAGACCCATGGTGAGGACATTCTGAGCGAAGCTGCACGTCACCGGCTTGCGCGCGGCCTTGAGATGTCGCCCGCCGATTATCGGCAGGCATTGCGACAGCGCGACCAGATACGCAAGCAGGTCGAGCGTATCGCAATGGGTATTGACGGTTTCATCACTCTTGCGTCTTCCGGCCCGGCGCCGTTCTTTGAGGCCCCACCAGATGCGGCGGTCGAGGCGGGGCATCACCTCATAACGGGCAGCCGCGCATATCTCAGTCCCTGGTCGATGACAGGTGGACCTTCGCTGAGCCTTCCCCTGATGTCTGTTGATGGTATGCCCCTGGGGGCTCAACTGATGGGTGCGCAAGGACAGGATAGGCGCATCGTGGCAATTGCGGCTTGGCTGGATCAGGGTTGCGTCGCATGAACTGTCCCGAAAAGTGCCGTCTGTTGGCCATAACTGATAGATCAGTCGGCGTAAGATCTGTTCTCTGCAAGGTTGATATCTTAGCGCAGGAAGCTTTGCACGGTTACGCCCCAGGGCCATAGATTGAAGTAAGCCCTTAGGAAGCCAAGGAATGAACTTTGTGCGAATG
>SLQN01000367.1 GCA_007131465.1 Paracoccaceae bacterium | reverse complement strand
TGTATCCCAGCTATTTCGTGGCTGGTTTTCTGTTGCCATTCTTGTACGGATCGTGGCGGTTCACTGTGTACCATTTTCTGGTTGGACCAGTTCTGGCCATGCTCCTGACCGACAACCCCAATGAAGTGGCCGCAATCTGGTGCCTGTTATCAATCGGAATTCTACTTCTTGTCGTCAAGACTCCAATAAGACAGTTCATGTTCGTGAGGTCGTGGTGGTTATGGCCAAAACAGATTTCTCGAAAGCGATGCGACATATAATTAGCGTTTCTGTGCTGGGAGGGGCAAAGGCATAGCCACAATCGCTGCAATGCGGGCTGCCGCTTTGACAAGCTCGTTTCGTGCTGTCGCTGAATGGACCAATTCTGCGGGCACGGGCCTTAGGACTGTAAGTGACAGGAAGGAGCAAGACTTGGCGAAGTCATTTTCCATCACAATCTTCTAAGCGATTTGGCAACGCGTGAACTCGAGTTTCTGGTTCGTTCCCGCCATAATGTGCGCGGGAGTGACCTGCCCCCGATTTCAGGGCCACTCGTAAGTCGAGTCTGTTCTCCTTTTGTGTGTCATCATTCGGCGGCGTGAGCAATGGGCGCAGGCGCGGAGCCATCATGACGCTGAATGAACAGGTGCTCATCGCGAGCGATAATAATGCTTCTTTGAGTTTTGATCGGAAAGCGCTTCAAGAATTGCTGCGGAGTCAGAGACCATGAAGCGCTTTCGTCGGTGACATTCTTCGGGGAACACCCTGCATGCAAGACACTGCCTCCTTGTCTGACCGAGAAGGAACAGCTTGACGGTGCACCGGTATGCGTCTGCAAGCTCATCGAGGATGCCCAGCGCCCGCGCCGGCGGGTGAAGATTTCATCAGGAGTGGCTTGTTCCAGACGAAGGGCTTCCGCTCGCGCTATCGAGCGCCGGGACTCTGGCTGCCCCCTGTCCGTCAATGGCGATCTGAAGAACATGGCCCGCCGTAAGGTGGAAGGTTTATTCCTCCCTCTTCGTTGTCGGATCAAAATTAATTACCAGAGCCAGTGATGCGGCAAGCGCCAGAATCGCTGCGGCCAGAGCGAAGAGCAGAGGCGCGTCCACCGCTTCCAGGTCGATCAGGATCAGCTTCCGCACCACCGCCAGAAGCCCGATAACAAGGATGATGCGCACCTGCACAAAACCTCGACGCCCCTCGACGAGCTGGAGCATCTCGACATACGCGTAATTGTTGACGCCGATGCCGAGGTCTATCGCCTCGGCTTCGGAGAGCGCGAAGCGCTGGAGGTAATCCGCGATGCCGCTTCAAGGAACTTGCTCGATCTCCGGGTGCAGCCCGGTGTTCGCATCTTCGACCGCCCGACCGCGTCGAAGTGCTGCAGCGACTGGAACGGGACCGCCATTGGCAAGTTCAGGTTTCATGGCCCTTAAAGCAGCCGATGAATGGAGGACCCCACATGAGATATTTGAGACCTGGACGCGCGATTTGCTTTGAGGCGCGAACGCGCCGACTATCTTTTTGCCAGCTGAGAGACGCATGCTGAAGCGGATCCTGCTAAGTACAGCCGCCACGGCCGCCGCTCTCGCCCTTGGTTTCCTGATCTTCGCATGGCGGAGCGCGATCGCCGAGGTCAGCCCCGTGGCTGTGGCCGAATTCTCGCCCGAGGAGATCGAAGCGGGGGAACTCGTGGCGCGGGCCGGCTATTGTGCCACCTGCCATACTGTGGCGGGGCATGCTGCCTATGCCGGCGGCTATCCGATGGACACAGGCTTCGGCATCGTCCATTCGACCAACATTACGCCCGATCCCGACACGGGCATCGGTAGCTGGTCTCTGGAGGCCTTTCGCCGCTCAATGCACGAAGGGGTGGCGCGCGATGGAAGCCATCTGTTTCCGGCCTTTCCCTATGACCATTTCACCTTGACTTCAGACGCCGATATCGATGTGCTTTATGCCTATCTGATGACTCTGGACCCGCAGCCGGAACCGGAATTTGCCAATACGGTCCCGTTTCCGCTGAACATCCGGCTCCTTCAGGCCGGGTGGAAATTGCTGTTCTTCGACGAGGGACGCTATCAGCCGGACCCCGCACAGTCCGATATCTGGAACCGCGGCGCCTATCTGGCCGAGGGCCTGACCCATTGCGCCGCATGCCACACGCCGCGCAATATTCTCGGGGCCAGGATTGCGTCGCAGGCCTATGACGGCGCGCTGGTCGAGGACTGGGTTGCCCCGGCGCTGACGCGTGCGAACATGGCTCCCGCCGATTGGACCGAGGACGCTCTTTACACCTATCTGCGCGACGGGGCCAATGCGACGCATGGGGTTGCGCTGGGCACGATGGGTCCGGTTATCCATGAGGGGCTGATGGCCCTGCCGGATACCGATATCCATGCTCTGGCGATTTATTTCGCCGATATCGCGGGCACGTCTGGTGTCACAGCCAACAGCGCGGCGGTGGCAGCGGCGCTGGACGTGTCAGCCATCGGGCTGGTCGAACAGCAGAATGCGGATGCGCGGCTTTACAACGCTGCGTGCAGTTCCTGCCACAGCAATACAAGCGGTGTGCTGCTGACCGCGCGCCCCGAACTGGCCCTGAACTCAACGCTGTGGATGGACGATCCGACCAACTTCCTGCGCGTCGTCCTACACGGTGTCAGCCTTCAGGCGGGCGATCCGGGGCTGATCATGCCGGGGTTCGCAGGCAGGCTGTCGGATGACGATATCGTGCGGCTGTCCAATTATCTGCGCGAAACCCGCACCGACCGGCCCCCATGGGCAGACCTTGCCGCGCGTATCGAAGAGTTGCACGGCGACCGGGCAACAGGGCAATGACACATAATCCGAAAGGCGCCGATTAATGACCACATTCCGGCTGAACGGACAGGAGGTCACAGTGCGTGCGGCCCCCGATACGCCCCTGATGTGGGTGATCCGCGATGAACTGGGCCTGACAGGCACGAAATTCGGCTGCGGCATCGGCTTGTGCGGGGCCTGCACGCTGCATGTCGCCGGACGGTCCACTCGGTCCTGTATCACCCCTGTGGGCGATGTGGCAGGGGGCGAGGTGACGACTATCGAGGGGCTGGACCCGGAGGGCCAGCACCCGCTGCAACTGGCGTGGATCGCGCATCAGGTTCCGCAATGCGGGTATTGCCAGTCCGGGCAGATCATGAAGGCGGCGACATTGCTGAAGGATTATCCCGCGCCCACTGATGCCGACATCACGGCTGTGATGGCAGGGAACCTGTGTCGCTGCATGACTTATCTGCGCATCCGTGCCGCGATCAAGACAGCGGCAGCGGCGATGGCCGAAAGGGCGGAAAATGGGTAATCCCTTGCGCCGGTCCCTGTCGCTGACGCGTCGTGGCTTTCTGATCGCTGCTGCGGGAAGCGGCGTGGCCTTCGGCTTCACCCGCGCTGGACTGGCGCAGGGCGCCGGGCCATCGGGGATGTTCGAGCCGACGATCTGGTATGACATCGACACGGACGGGATAATCACCGTCAACATTATCCGCGCCGAGATGGGCCAGCATGTCGGCACTGGCATCGCCCGGATCGTCGCCGAGGAGCTTCATGCCGACTGGGACATGGTGCGCATCCGCCATGTGGACAGCGACCCGAAATGGGGTCTGATGATCACTGGCGGCAGTTGGTCGATCTGGCAAAGCTACGCGCCCATGTCGCGGGCCGGGGCAGCAGGGCGGATGGCACTGATCGAGGCTGGCGCAGCGCTGCTGGGGGCCGACCCGGAGGACGCTGTGGCCGAAGCGGGTCAGGTTACAGCAGGCGGCGCGTCGGTGTCGTATGGCGAGATCGTCGCGCAGGGCGACCTGCACCGCAGCTTTACGCCCGAAGAACTTGAGGAAATGCCGATCAAGCCAGTGGACGAGCGCCGCCTGATCGGGCAACCGGTGGCAGCGCTCGACATCCCTGAAAAGACCGATGGCAGCAGCATCTACGGCATCGACGCCGTGGCAGAGGGCATGGTCTTCGCGCGCCCGAAACTGCCCCCCACCCGGATGGGCAGCGTGGTGGTGTCAATCGACGACAGCGATGCAGCGACTGTTCCCGGCTATATCCGGTCCATCGCGCTGGACGACCCGTCCGACACAGTGCCGGGCTGGGTGATGGTGATCGCCGAAACCTTTACCGCCGCCGAACGCGCGACCGATCTCTTGCGCGTGGAATGGACGGCAGGCGAGACCGCCAACACATCCGAGCAAGACATTCTGGACCGCGGCGCCGAACTTATCGCAGATGCTTCCGAGGGGTCCACAGTCGTGGATGACGACGGGCTGAGCGATGCCTTCGCCAATGCCGCCAACGAACTGACCCGCACCTACACCACCGCCAGTGCGATGCATTTCGCGCTGGAACCGGTGAACGCGCTGGCCTTCGAGGCGGATGGCATGTTCGAGATCCATACCGGCAACCAGTGGCAATCGCTGATCCTGCCGATCCTTGCCGTGGCCCTTGACCGCCCTGAAGAGAGCATCGTGATGCGTACCTACCGCCTTGGCGGCGGGTTCGGGCGGCGGCTCAACGGCGATTATGCCGTGCCCGCCGCATTGACGGCAAAGGCCATCGGCGGGCCGGTCAAGATGGTACTGACGCGCGTCGATGACATGCGCTTCGACAGCTTTCGCTCGCCCACAGTGCAGACCGTGCGTATGGCGTTTGATGGTGAGGGGCAGATCACCGCGATGGACCACGCGGCCGCTGCGGGCTGGCCGACCGGGGTGTTGCTGCCGTCATTCCTGTCCGAGGGGTTGAACGGCGAGCCCTTCGATGGCTTTGCGATATCGGGGGCCGATCACTGGTATACGGTCGGCGCGCATCGGGTGCGCGCCCTGTCGAACGATCTGGCCAACAAGGCGTTCGTGCCCGGATGGTTGCGTTCAGTCGGGCCAGGCTGGACGAACTGGGCAGTTGAGAGTTTCATGGACGAGGCGGCGCATGCCCAAGGGGCCGATCCGGTGGCATTCCGGCTCGGCCTTCTGGACGCGGCCGGGCGCAATTCTGGGACCGCGCCGGACTCTATCGGTGGCGCGCTGCGGCAGGCGGCGGTGCTGGAGCGGACGGCGGAACTGGGCGGCTGGGGGCGCGAGATGGCCCCGGATCACGGCCTGGGCATTTCCACCACCTTCGGGCAGGAGCGCGAGATGCCGACCTGGACCGCCTGCCTGGCCGAAGTCCATGTGGACCGCACTACGGGGGTCGTCCGGGTTGTCAAGCTGACCATTGTTTCGGATGCAGGGACAGTCGTGGATCCTGACAGCTCCACCGCGCAGGTCGAGGGGGCTGCCCTGTGGGGCCTGTCGCTTGCGCTCTATGAGGGCGCGCATTTCGTCTCTGGCGAGATCGCCGAAACCAACCTGAACACCTACACGCCCCTTCGCATGGGCGACGTGCCCGAGATGGAGATCGCTTTCATCGACAACGGTCATGTGCCCTGCGGTCTGGGCGAACCCGGCACCACAGTGATCGCCCCGGCCATCGGCAACGCGATCTTTGCAGCAACCGGCGCCCGCCTGCGCCACCTGCCGATGCGGCCCGCCGATGTTCTGGCGGCACTCGCAGCGCGTGATTAGGTGCTGGTAATTGAATGTTGCGCGAAACTGGACAAATTTGGTCGGTCCTCTCGAATGCTGGTCCTTCGCGATCAAGGGGGATCTCTTCGTGACCACCCGGCAGACGACATACGCTGACCCGCTGCCCGGCTATATTCCGGTCCGCATATGGTCCCGGTTCACACTACACGACTCCCGCCTTGAAGCGTTTTCTGATGGCGTATTTTGGGCCGCTGATGAGGGGGCTACCGCCTATTCGGAGACGACGGCGCAACTCGTCGAGGCCTGTCCTGAACCATG
>SLQN01000195.1 GCA_007131465.1 Paracoccaceae bacterium | reverse complement strand
TGATCAGGCGATGGTGCGCATCGACATGTCGGAGTTCATGGAGAAGCATTCGGTCGCGCGGCTGATCGGCGCGCCTCCGGGCTATGTCGGCTATGAAGAAGGCGGTGTGCTGACCGAGGCCGTGCGGCGCAGGCCCTATCAGGTCGTGCTGTTCGACGAGGTCGAGAAGGCGCATCCCGAAGTTTTCAACGTGCTGTTGCAGGTGCTTGATGACGGGGTGCTGACCGATAGCCACGGTCGCCGGGTGGATTTCAAGCAGACGCTGATCGTGCTGACCTCGAACCTCGGGTCGCAGGCTCTGGGCCGGATGGCCGAAGGCGTGGACAAGGCCAGCGTGAAGGCCGAGGTGATGGAAGCGGTGCGCGGCCATTTCCGCCCCGAATTCCTGAACCGGCTGGATGAGACGGTCATCTTCGACCGGCTGTCGCGGCACGACATGGATGCGATTGTAGATATCCAGATGGCGCGGCTTCTCAAGCGGTTGCTGGCGCGCAAGATCACACTGGATCTGGATGCCGATGCGCGGACATGGCTGGCCGACAAGGGCTATGATCCGGTCTATGGCGCGCGCCCCCTGAAACGGGTGATCCAGCGCTACCTGCAGGACCCGCTGGCGCAGATGCTGTTGTCGGGGGACTTGCTGGACGGGGCGCGCGTGCCGGTGACGGCCGGGCCGGACGGGCTGATCATTGGGACGGTCTCGGTCGGCGATGATGACGCGCCGCGCATGAAACTGGTTCACTGAGCGGTCATTTGCGCGGCCCTTGCCCTGGGCCGCGCATCCAGGAGGCCCCGGATGCAGTCCGGGGCCTCTCTGCAAGGTTACTGAAGGATGCGCCCGTCGAGCACCGGGGCGAAGGGTTCATTGTCTGACAGATACCGCGCCAGAACTTCGGCAAGGTCTATCGCAGTGTCATAGCCGTTCATCCCCTCATCGCGGAGCATCGCATAGCCATCGCCGCCCCCGGCCATGAAATCGTTGGTCACCAACGGGTATGTGGCCTCCATGTCCAGGGGTTCCCAGCCATCTGCGCCCATGACCTCGACATCGGACACGCGGCCTGCGTTGGGGGCGACCGACAGGTCCAGCCGGAACCGCAGCCCGGCCACTTGTGGGAAGCGCCCGGCCCCTTCTTCCACCCCGTTGACGCCATGTTCCAGCGCCGCGAGAATTGTCGCCCCGGTCACCTCCAGCGTGTAAAGCGTGTTCTGGAAGGGCAGCACGGTCAGCACATCGCCCAGCGTGGCCGTGCCCGCGCCCATCGAGGCGCGCAGCCCGCCGCCATTGCCCAGTGCGATGCGGATATCCTGCGCCGCCACTTCGGCCAGCATGGCGTCGGTAACCGTATTGCCCATTTCGCATTCCTGCGCGCGGCAGGTTTCGCGGCTGCCGTCGATATCGGCGGCAAGTTCGGCCACGGGGCGACGGGTCAGTTCCTCGATCGGTGCACGCAGGGGCGCGATCAGCGCCTCGATATCATCGGCCTCGGCATAGGTTGCATCCAGAAGCAGCGTGTCGCCCGTGGCCGCGACCACGGCACCATCCTCGCCGAATTCCAGTGTCAATTCGCCCAGATAGCGCGAGAAGGCGAAAGCCTGCACAATCGGCACGGCGCGGCCCGAGGGGCTTTCGACCAGGGTGGCATATTCCACAGCCCCTTCTTCGGTGTTGGACATCAGCGTGTGGCTGTGCCCGCCGATGATGGCCGAAATCCCGTCAACTGCCGCGGCGATTTGCTGGTCGCGGACAAAGCCCACATGGCTGAGCAGGAGGATCTTGGTGACCCCGCGCGCCTGCATGTCGGCCACGGCGGCGGTCAGGCTCTCGATTTCATCCGCGAAGCTCACGTCGTCACCGGGCGAGGACAGGAACACCGTATCCGGAGTTGTGACGCCCAGAATGCCGATTTCCGTGCCATCGCGTTCCACGATCAGATGCGGCGCGATCTTGCCATCAAGGGGCGAGCCGGACGCTGCCGTGATATTGGATGCCACGAAGGGGAAATCCGCCGTGTCGATCATCCGCGCGAGGCTTTCGGGGCCACGGTTGAATTCGTGGTTACCCAGCGTCATCGCATCAATGCCGATGGCATTGAGCATCTGCACCTCGGCCCGCCCGCCATAGGTGGTGTAAAACAATGTGCCCTGCGACTGGTCGCCTGCATCCAGTGTCACGACCGGGCGGCCCTCGGCCTCATGCGCTGCGCGATGCTGGCGGATGGCTGTGGCCAGCCGTGCCGCGCCGCCGAAGCAACTGTCCTCGGCGGCGTCCGAGGGCGAGCAGTTGGTGTTGAACCGGCTGATCGCGTCAATGCGGCTGTGCATGTCATTGAGGTGCAGGACGGCAAGCGTGAAACCGCTGCTGGCCTGTGCGCTGCGCATTGAAAACTTTCCCGCACCTGCCAGCGCAAGGCTTGCGCCGGCCACGCTCAGAAAGCCGCGGCGGCTGAGAGAACGCATTTTTGCAGATTTCATGGTCGTGATCTCCGTTATTGATTTGCCCATCACCCGACGGTCGCAAAATTGCACGACACATGCGTGACAATCGAGACTTCAGCTTACCCTGAAGACCGGGTGTGGCAAGGATTCTGTTCCAGGAAGCTATTGTGAGGCCAGCACCTGCTGGCATTGTGCCGGTAAATCCGCCATCGTGAATTCGCGCGGGTGGCGGCTGCGCGGCGGGGCTGGTTCGGTGCGTTCGCGCCGTGGCGGGTTCAGGAAATCCGTGACCCACCAGTTCAGCGTTTCGTCACAGCCATTGCCGCGATTCGACAGCTCCGCCACAGTGGGCGTCTGGGTGACGCAATGGCGGTTGCCACGCGGGCATTTCAGCCGAACATGGAAGTGATAGTTATGCCCGACAGCGGGCCGAATCTTCTGCAACCATGGCGTATCGGCGCGACTGGCCGTCCTGCACATTTCCAGCTTCACGGCGGCAGCCACGAAAATCCTGTCCACACGCGGATCCAGTGCGGCCTGTTTCATCACCTCCCGATGCCGAGGCGTCCAGTTGGAATTGATGTTGCGCTGATCCTCGGTGCGCACCGAGATGGAACTGAGCGATTCGCGTTCCGCAACGGACAGGTTCAGCCGCTGCGGTGGCAGCATCCAGATGTCAATATCCAGCCCGATCTGGTGGCTGGCATGGCCCGATGTCATCGGCCCCCCGCGCGGCTGACTGATATCGCCGATATAAAGCCCGTTCCAGCCGATCTGGACGGCCTTGCGCGACAGGTCCTGCACATATTCTATCGCATCCGGGTGGCCCCAGTTGCGGTTGCGCGACAGCCGCATCGCCTGCCATGTCGGCCCGGTTTCGGGCAGCCGCACCAGCCCGGCGGCGCAGCCCTTGGCGTAGCTGCCAATCGCCTCGGGGGCTTGCAGGGACGGCATGTCCCGGCCCCCGAACAGTTGATTGGCCAGCGATTGCGCCTGCCCCGGGGCGGGAATTGCCGCAAGGATCAGGGCGATGAGGGGGATGGCGATGCGAATTCGGGTTCTCCTTCGGCTTTCACCCACAGTAGCAGCACCAGCCCGAGGACGAAAAGGAAAATCAATGGCGTCACGCCCAGACGCTGGCTGCCTGTGGCTGTCGTGGCCAGGGCGATCAGTCCGGGGGCGACAAAGGACAGCGCCTTGCCCGACAGCGCATAAAGCCCGAAGCCTTCGGTCATGCGGTCCGGGTCGGCCTGGCGCACCAGCATCGTCCGGCTTGCCGATTGCAGGCTGCCGCCCGCTGCGCCGATTATCGCGCCGCACAGGTAGAACACCACATCCGGCAGCCCGGAACCCGCTGCGACAGGCTGAAACAGCACCATGCTGCGATCCGTCCCGACGATCACGATACAGACCGCAATCAGCAGCGTGATGCAGACAGCGATCACCGGTTTCGGCCCCAGCCGCGCGTCAATCTTGCCGCCCAGCCAGCACCCCACTGCGCCCACGGCGGCTGCCAGAATGCCGAAAATCCCGATCTGGATGATCGACCAGCCCAGCACCCCCGCCGCATAGATGCCTCCGAAGGCATAGATGCCGTTCAGGGCGTCGCGGTAGACCATCGACGCCCCCAGATAGGCGAACAGGCTGCGCCGCGCAGGAAGCGCACGCAGCGTGGCGGCCAGTTCCCGCAGCCCGCGCTTCACGGCCCCGCGCGCGGGCCGGGTGACAGCGGGATCTTTCACCCACAGGAAGAAGGGAATGACAAAGACCAGATACCACAGCGCCGTGAACGGCCCCACCGCCCGCGTGCCTTCGCGCATCTCGGGGTCAAGGCTCAGCACCGGCGCAATGCCGATCAGGGTGACACCTGCCTCATTCTCGGCCAGCAGGGCCAGCATGATGAACAGCGATATCAGCCCGCCGATATAGCCAAGCGCCCAGCCCGTGCCCGAAATCCGGCCCCAATCCGCCCGCGTCCCAAGGCTGGGCAGGATCGAATTCGTGAAGACTATGCCGTATTCCAGCCCGACCATCCCCACGGCAAAGGCCACCAGCACCAACAGAAGGGTCGTCTGGTCTGCATCCGGAACAGCCCACCACAGCGCAGAGGCCCCGCCCATATACAGAAACGACCAGAACAGGATCCAGCGCCGTTTGTGCCCGGTGTTGTCGGCGATCGCCCCGAGAATCGGCGCACAGATAGCCGTCAAAACCCCCGAGATTGCCAGCATCCAGCCCCAGATCGCCTGCCCGCTGACCGGGTCCGGGGCAACGGAGGACGTGAAATAGGGCGCGAAGATGAAGGTCAGCAGCAGAATGTTATAGGGCTGGTTGGCCCAGTCGAACATCCACCATCCCCAGATGCGTTTGCGATGATCAGACATGCAGTCCCAGGCCCCGGCGCTTGTTCAGGCAATCATTGCGCGCAGTAAGGCAGCCGCCGGTCGGCGTGACAAGGGGCAAACGCGCGGGCCGCGCAAAAGAAAACAGGCGGGGCTATCAGGCCCCGCCCGCACTTGCCGCGCGACGCAAGCCGCGTGGCCAGATCAGCGCATTACTGCGGCAGGATGACCTGATCGATCACATGGATCACGCCATTGCTGGCTTCGATATCAGCCTGAATGACGGTCGCGCCGTCAACTGTCACGGTGTCGCCCACACCGATGGTGACCGACGCGCCATTCACGGTTTCCGCCATCATGCCATCTGTCAGATCGCCGGACATGACGGCCCCCGGCACGACATGGTAGGTCAGAATCGCAGTCAGAGCCGGAATGTCTTCCAGAAGCGCCTCAACCGTGCCTTCGGGCAGGGCAGCGAATGCCTCATCCGTTGGTGCGAAGACAGTGAAGGGACCGTCGCCTTTCAGCGTGTCGACAAGCCCGGCTGCGGTGACCGCAGCAACGAGGGTCGAGAAGGCTTCGTTGCCAGCCGCGATGTCAACGATGTCATTGCCGTGCCCGCCTGCGCTTGCGAATGTGGGCAGGGCTACTGCGCCTGCAAATGCCATTGCGCGGAAAGTCGTATTGAACATAAGTGCCTCCAGTGTTGCGTCAGGATTGACGATGCACCATGTATGCCGGTCGGACGCGATTGGATGACCTCCAAAAATATTGTGACCAGTCTTGACCCGCGGACCCGTTTCGCTAAGCCGGGCACGGGCTGCATTTCCAGTCACGAATATGTGTTCAGAAAGCGCGCCACAGGGCGAATTGCCTGCGCCAAAAGGCTGGCATGTCATCCGCTGGATACGGTGCCGAAGAATATGGGCAGAGCGTGTCCTGTTTTTTTCTTCAATCTGTCTGTTTCCGGGTTGCGGAGTTGAGCGGTGTTATCTAGATAGCGCTTCACCGGCGGCGGGGACGTTGCTGGTGAGCGGGGTCTGGGCTTTCGGGTTTGGTTTTCGCGAGATGGATTTCGAG
>SLQN01000211.1 GCA_007131465.1 Paracoccaceae bacterium | reverse complement strand
CGTGCCTGATTGCCGCCCGTCGCATCCAGCGCGATTTCAAGAAGTGGGGTCTCCATTTCGCGCAGAATGCGTCCATAAAGGCCCGGCGGCGGCAGGTCCTGCCCATGCAGGTCGAAATAGCGGCGCAGATGCCGGGCCACCGATTCAGCCAGATTCTCGTCCGTGAACCGTTCTCCGACAGCGACCGTGCTGGGCTGGCTTTGCAACGCCGCCTCGATTTCAATGCGCGAAATAATGGGGTCGGTGCTAGTCAGGCCGAGGCGGCGAAGCGTATTTTGCAACTGCCGCACATTGCCGGGCCAGGAATAGACACGCACGACCTCCATCGCATCGGGCGACAGGTGGCGCAGGGTCGCGCCCTCATCCGCGGCCTGCGACAGGAAATGCTGGGCCAGCGGTTCCAGATCGTCGATACGTTCGCGCAGCGCTGGCACATTAAGCACCACACCGCCAAGCCGGTAATACAGATCCTCGCGCAACGTCCCATCGGCCAGCGCGCGGGTCAGGTTTCCCTGCGCGGTCGCCATTACGCGCGGGCCATCCTCGGGCAGCGCATCCAGCAGGCGGGTCGCGCGCAGTTGCGCATCAGTTCCATATGATGTCAGTTCATCGAACAACAGGGTCCCGCCGCGCACCCGCGCCATCAGCCCCTGTGCCCCGTCGAAAGAGTGCAGATCCTCGGCGGTTGCGGTTACAAAAGGCTGGGTGCGCCGGTCCGACAGGTCGTGCAGGGTGCGCGCGATCAGCGATTTTCCGGTTCCGGATTCCCCGATGACCAGCACTGGCATGGCCGAGTTGATGACCCGCGCGATCAGGCGGTAAAGTTCCTGCATGACCGGGGTGCGCCCCACCAGAGGCATGCTGTCCATGCTCAGCATGTCGCCGCGCGGGGCCGGGCCAGGCTTTGCAGGCGCGGCGCCAGCGGCCACCAACTTGCGGTTCTTCATCGCCGCGCCCGCGCGTTTCAGCAGGTCGGGCAGATCGAAAGGCTTGGGCAGATAGTCATGCGCATCGACCTCATTGGCCTGAATCGCGGTCATGATCGTGTTCTGCGCCGAAATCACGATTACCGGCAGATCGGGGCGTTCCTGGCTGATCTTCGGGATCATCTCGATCCCGTTGCCGTCGGGCATCATGACATCGGTGATGACCAGATCGCCGCGCCCTTCCTCGACCCAGCGCATCAGCGTCGTCAGGCTTGAGGTCGCATGCACCTTGCAGCCTGCGCGGGTCAGCGCCTGTGTCAGCACGGTGCGGATCGTGCGGTCGTCATCTGCAACCAGAACTGTGCCGTCCATCAGCCACTCTCCTTGCTGGGTATGTTTTCCGGGGCGCGGGGAAGCGAGATTCGAAAGACCGTGCGCCCTGGTCTGCTCTCGACCGTGATCCAGCCGTCATGGGCGCCAATGATCTTGGAGACCAGTGCAAGCCCGAGCCCGGTTCCGTTCTCGCGCCCGGACACGAACGGGTCGAAAATCTCGTCCGCGATCTCGGGTGGCAAGCCCGGCCCGTCATCGATGACCTCGACATGGATGGGCAGCGCGACATTCAGCCCGCTGGCCGCGCGCAGCCGCAAGGATTGTTCGAAAAACGTCTTGATCCGGATGCGCCCGCCCATCAGTTGCGCCTGCGCCGCGTTTTTCAGAAGGTTCAGGAAAACCTGCAATAACTGGTCGGCATCCGCCCAGACCAGCGGCAGCGACGGGTCATAGGCATCACGGATTTGCATATGCGCGGCAAAGCCGATCTCGGCCGATCGCCGGGCGCGTTCCAGCACATCATGGATGTTCACGGCGCGGCATTCGGGCGGGCGCTGGTTGCCGAACTGTTCGACCTGATCAAGCAGTTTCACGATGCGCTGGGTTTCGGCCACGATCAGGTCGGTCAGCGCACGATCCTCGCCCGATAACCCCATCGACAGCAGTTGCGCCGCCCCGGTAATACCCGCCAGCGGGTTCTTGATCTCATGCGCTAGCATCTGCGACATGCCGATGGCAGAGCGCGCGGCATGGCGGATGCCATCGACCTTGCCCAGCTTGCCTGCAATCTCGCGCGGGGTCAGCAACATCAGCACGAGCTCGGGCCGGTCGCCCAGAAGCGCAAGCTGGATGGCGCACTGCACGGCAGGACGGTCCCCCTGCACCACAGGCACGTCATTGATAAAAACCGGTGCCCGGTTTACACGGCACCGTTCCAGCGCGGTGTCCAGAGGGGCGTCGATCTGCATGATCTGCGCAATGGGGCGGCCCATCACCGACCGGCGCGACAGGCTGAAGAACTGCTCGGCGGCAGGGTTGCAATCGGCAATGCATTCCACCCCGTCCTTGCGCCCGATCATCAGCGTGGGAACCGGGAGCGCTGCCCAGATTGTCCCAGTGGTCGGAGGGGTCATGCCGCCTGTCCCATTGGGGGCGCGGGCGTCAGCGCTTCGGGGAGCAGGCGCAATACTTCGGCGGGGTCCGTTGTGCTGACCAGACAGCGGCGCAGCGCTGGCGCGCCCCCTGCCGCCTCGGCATACCAGGCCAGATGCTTGCGCGTGGTCTTCATGCCCAGATCGCGGCCATAGAAAGACAGGGCGGCCTCGTAATGCGCGGCAACCACATCCACCAATTCTGCGCCCGACGGGGGCTGCGGCACAAGGCGGCCCGCCAGCACTGCCGCGATCTGTGCCAGCAGCCAGGGCCGCCCTTGCGCGCCGCGCCCGATCATCACACCTGCAGCGCCCGACAGGCCAAGTGCCGTGCGCGCATCGGGGGCCGAGCAGATGTCGCCATTCGCGATCACCGGAACAGGGCAGGCCCGGACAACAGCCCCGATGGCAGTCCAATCCGCCCGCCCCTTGTAGAACTGGCAGCGCGTACGCCCGTGGATGGTGACCATCCGCACCCCGCAATCGGCGGCGCGGCGGGCCAGATCGGGCGCGTTCAACACAGTGTCATCCCAGCCCAGACGGGTCTTGAGCGTCACCGGAACCGACACTGCTTCCACCACGGCGTCGATCAGACGAAGGGCGTGATCGGGGTCGCGCATCAGGGCAGAGCCTGAAAGTCCGCCGACAACTTTCTTGGCCGGGCAGCCCATGTTGATGTCGATTATTTCGGCCCCGCCATCCGCGACCATTCGTGCAGCTTCGGCCATCCAATAGGGGTCGCGCCCGGCAAGCTGGACGGCTGTGCGCGCATCGCCCAGCCCAAGTTCAGCCCGCGCCCGTGCGCGCACTGATGGCTTGTCCTGCGCCATTTCCCGAGAGGCGACCATCTCGGACACCACCAGCCCGGCCCCGAAGCCCGCGACAACGCGGCGGAAGGGCAGATCCGTGATACCCGCAAGCGGTGCCAGCAAGACCGGCGGATCGATCCCGAGATCGTTCAAACTGCCCTGATGCCGCACGTTTGCCTTGCCTCTTGCTGTCAATATACGCCCAACTCTTATAGCCGTGCTGCGGGTGAGGCAAACAGCATCCGCGCGAGCGTGGCGAGAATTTCATCATGTGCATATTTTTTGGGCAATCTTCACAGACGAACGCGCGGATTGTCAGCAAGTACTGCTTCGGATTATAGCATTCCGGGAAAAGGCACACAGGGCGCAGAATGTCACAGCAGATCGCAGCAATCATCCTAGCCGCCGGGCGCGGCGCGCGCGCAGGCGGGGGGCTGCCCAAGCAATGGCGGTTGCTGGCGGGACGTCCGGTAGTAGCGCATAGCCTCGCGGCCTTCCGAGCGGCAGGGATTAAAAGGATGGTGCTGGTCATTCACCCGGATGACAGGGACCGGGCGCAGGCGGTCTGTGATGTGGATGTCGCTTGCGTCGAAGGTGGCAGTGACCGGGGCGCATCCGTGCGCGCCGCGCTTGAGGCACTGGCGGCGAATGCGCCCCCGCAAAAGGTGCTGATCCATGACGGCGCGCGTCCTCTTGTCAGCCGCGATCTCATCGCGGGCGTTCTGGCCGGGCTTGAAACATCACACGCCGCAGCGCCGGGGCTTGCGGTCATCGATGCGCTCTGGCAGGGCGCGCAGGGGCGGGTTGTGGCGTCCGTCCCGCGCGCGGGGCTGTTTCGCGCGCAGACCCCGCAAGGCTTTGATTTCGAGACCATCCTGCAAGCGCATCGCGCCCATGCGGGCGGGGCTGCGGATGATGTGGAAATCGCGGCCAGTGCAGGACTGGGGGTTGCGATCACGCGCGGGTCCGAGGATAATTTCAAGCTGACCTATCCTGCGGATTTCGACCGCGCCGAGAAGGTGCTTTCACAAAAGCAGGCTGACCAGATGGATTTTCGCATTGGCAACGGGTTTGACGTGCACCGGTTCGGGCCGGGGGAGGGATGCTGGCTTTGCGGTGTTCTGGTGGCGCATGACCGCGGGTTGCAGGGGCATTCCGATGCCGATGTCGGCATGCATGCCCTGACGGATGCCATCTATGGCGCGCTGGCCGAGGGTGATATCGGTCGGCACTTTCCGCCCAGCGAGGCACAATGGAAAGGGGCGGCCAGCGACATTTTCCTGCGCCATGCCTGCGCCCGCATGACTGCGCGCGGCTACAGGATCGGGAATTGCGATGTGACGCTTGTCTGCGAGCGCCCGAAGATCGGGCCGTATGCTGTCGCAATGCAACACTGCCTCGCCGGTATCATGGGTTGCGACACGGACCGCATAAGTGTGAAAGCGACAACATCGGAACGGCTGGGGTTCACCGGGCGCGAAGAAGGCATCGCGGCGCTTGCGACTGTCAGCCTGCTACGGGCCTGATCAAGGGCCGGGTCCGCCTGCCCGCCGCTGCGCGGGCCGCCTGCCCGCCGCTGCGCGGGTTTGCCAAGATGCTGCCCTGAGGAGCATGTGACACGCACTCGGCATTCAAGTTCTGTTCGACCGGCGGGAAGAATGCTTCGCACCTTGGCGAGAGCCAGCTTGTCATGCCCCGGACAGACGCCGGTCGTATCCTCGGCCCCTGTGCGGGTATGCCCGCATCCTGTGCCGTCGGCAAAGAGCCGTTCAGTCAGCGATGACGATACGCTCGATCTGCCAGACGCTGAGCGCATAATAGGTTTCAGTCCGGAAACGGGCGTCGCTGTCATAGTCGAAAATCAGCCAGTAGGGGCCCTTTTCCCGCCGCGACATGGGCACGTCATTGCGCAGAAATGCCACCAGGGGCCTGTCTTCATGCAGCATATGGTAGTTCAACGTCGCGCTATAGCCATCAAGTCCATAAAAGGTCACAGTCGTGCCGACGCGCATGCTGTCAGCCCGCAAACTATCGACTGTGAGATGGTGCAACAGATCGCGCAGCAGCACACCCGTATAGAGATTGGCCTCCTCGGTCCAGACCGTGTTCGTCCAATACGAGGTCAGGGGCAAGTCCGGCGGCAGCTCCGACACCAGATCAAGAGTGACGGCTTTCCCCCCGATCTCGACCTTCAGCACGGTCGCGGCCGCATCTTGCGCCGCTGCAAACATCCCGGACACCGTGATCGCCAGTATTCCGCACAGGCCACGCAACGCTGCGTGCCAGGTCCAGAGAGGGGTATACGCAGCCATCATGATGACCCTTTCACAACAAACCATGTCCCTGCTGCGCTTATGGCGCAGGAAAGTTTAGATTTGCCTAAAATAAGTGACCGACTACCCCAGAAAGCTGGATATGTTTCAACGTCGGTGTCATCCGTCGCGAAATCTTGACAAAATGATGCCCTGAAGCGCGCCCCGCCCGCGCGGCATGACTTCACCTGACGCGCAAACCGCGATACACCGACCGTGACGCGCGGCGGGCTTGCACCCGTCCTGTTCCAGATCACGACAAGAGGCCGAAATGCACGCGACACGACTGATTGCCACCTTCTTCGGGGCAGGTCTTCTGCGACCGGCACCCGGAACATGGGGAACACT
>SLQN01000419.1 GCA_007131465.1 Paracoccaceae bacterium | reverse complement strand
TCATACCCCTGGGGCAAAGCGCGGCGGTCTTGGCGGCCAGCGCTTCAGAGGCTTCGGTTTCAAAATGCAGCCGGTAACCGAAGGTCGATTTCTCCATCTGGCGGCGCATGGCGTCCAGCACATTCGGGTTGGAATGACCGATATTGCACACCATCGCGCCACTTGATCCGTCCAGATAGCGCTTGCCGTCCACATCCCACATATACACCCCGCGCGCCTGATCCAGCAGAGGGCGGCGCAGGCTGGTCTGATAGAAAAGATGGCTCATGGTCGGCGTCCGGGCAGGGCCGCGCAATCCTGCGGCCTGAGTGTCATATGCACCTGAGCACCAACTGGAAAGGGGCGTTCATCGATCATGTTGATAGCCTGCAATTGCAGGTCGCCCGCGCGCACGAAATAGCGCACCGACTGGCCCTGATAATCCACAGTTTCGACTGTCGCAGGGGCCGAAAACGCCCCGCTTTCAGGCGGCTTCTCGCGCAATAACAGTTTTTCGGCGCGGATCACCAGCTTGGCGGCGCCTTCGCCGGCCAGATGCGGGGCTTTGGCGCCGGGAACCGTGATTTCGCCAAAGAGAGGCACTTCCAGAACGGCCCCTTCTGCCCCGCGCGACAGACACCGCGCGTCCAGTATATTGGACGCCCCCAGAAAGCGGGCGACAAATTCGCTGGCGGGGGTGTTATACACGTCTTCAGGTGCGCCCACCTGTTCGACCCGGCCATCCGACATGACCACGATCTGATCGGACATCGCCAGCGCCTCGGATTGGTCATGGGTTACGAACACCGTCGTCACCCCGATGCGCGCTTGGATGTTCTTCAATTCAACCCGCATATCCTCGCGCAGATTGGCGTCCAGCGCGGAAAGCGGTTCATCAAGCAGCAGCACGTCCGGCTCGATCACGATGGCACGCGCTAGGGCAATGCGCTGCTGCTGCCCACCTGACAGGGCCTTTGGGTATCGGTTGCTCAGTTGGGGCAATTGCACCAGTTCAAGTGCCTCCTGCACGCGGCGCGCAATCTCGGGCTTGGCGACATTGCGATAGCGCAGACCAAAAGCCACATTTTCGGCGACAGTCTTATGCGGAAACAGCGCGTAATTCTGGAACACCAGCCCCAGATTGCGCTTGTGAATGGGCACGTCATTGACGCGCTTGCCATTGATGACGATCTCGCCCTCGCTTGGATCAAGCAGTCCCGCAATCATCCGCAAAGTCGTCGTCTTGCCGCAGCCCGATGGCCCCAGCAGCGTGACGAAGGCACCATCGGGAATGGTCAGCGAGGTCTTCTCGACCGCCAGAACCGTGCCGAAACGTTTGACGATGTTGTTTAGTTGAACCGAACTCACGATCGCGACCTCTTGTCGGGAAACCCCGCGCCCGTGATCCGGCGCGGGGTCAGATTTCAGAAACCGCGCTGCACGCGAGCGAAAGTTTCCGACCATTCCGCTTCGTTCCCGTTCCAGTAGACTGGATCGGCGAACGTCAGGGATTCAAGCGTGCCTGTCGGATCGAAGGCGGGCAGGGTCGGGATCTTGGTCCCCAGATCGACCTTGGTCCCATCCAGCGCGGGCGGGTAATTCTGACCTTCGGCGACCGCGATCGAGGTTTCGGGCGCCAGCATGAAATTCAGAAGTTCCTCACAAGCTTCAACCGGAGAGCCGCGCAGCACGAAAAGACACTCCTGCCAGCCAAAGCTGTTAGGCGCGTCATAATACCCGATATCGTGACCCTGTTCCTGAAGCGCCGCGATCCGGCCTGACCAGCCTTCGGTGACATAGATCTCCTCTTCAGCCAGAAGACTCATCAGTTCCGCCCCTGAACCCCAGTATTTCAGCGCCAGATCACGGTGCGTGCGGATCGCATCCCATGCAGCGTCCATGTCCTGAATATCATTCGGGTGCTGGCCGGTTTGAAGGGCCGCATACCACAGCCGCGTACGCCAGTCGCTCCAGCCGCCGATCTTGCCCTGATAGGCAGAATCAAGAAGGATTGATGCGCCTTTCTCGCGGATTTCCTCATCCGAGATATGCGCACGGTTATACGCGAGCCCGGTTGTACCATAATTATAGGGAACAGCGGACAGATGATCAGGGGTGATGCTGCGGAAGGCATTGGTCAATGCATCCATCACCAGGTCCATATTCGGGATGTTGTCGAGGTTCAGCTCGACATCCAGCCCGAAATTCACATAGCGGGCATAGTCGAACACGCCTGACAAATGCGCGATGTTATATTCGCCCTCGCGCGAAGACCGGACCTGCGCCAGATATTCGTCGCCGCCTGCAAATGTGCCATCGACCACATTGATTCCGGTCGCAGCCGTGTAGGGATCAAAAGCGTGGCGGCGGAACGCTTCGGATACTACCCCGCCCCAACCATCGAACCGTACCTGCGTGACATCCTGCGCGAAGGCCATTTTCGCAAAGGGCGTCTGCACGCCGTAAGCGACACCCGCCGCGCCGATCAGGCCCAGAAAACTGCGTCGATCGAGATCGCCATTGCGGTAGCGCTCCAGCAGGCGTTCATAACGTTTTGTATTATCCATTCTAATCTCCTTGTCGGGGTTGGGGTTGGCGCGGTTCTTACATGCCGCGTTTTATGGCTAATCTGCGGGCAATACCTGCCGCAAGAAGGGGCAGGCCGACCGTGATGACAATCATCACGGTACCCAGAGCATTGATTTCGGGACTGATCGAGTTGCGCAGCATCGAGAAGATCTGCGTCGGCACGGTTTCCACGCCCCCCGGTTTCCAGAACAGCGTCCCGGTGATGTCGTCGAAGGAAATCGTGAAGGCAAACAGCGCACCCGCGGCCACAGCGGGCATCAAGAGCGGCAACGTGACCGAGAAGAAGGTCTGCACCGGCGAGGCCCCAAGACTGAGCGCCGCCTCTTCCACATCACGACGGATACTGACAAGCCGCGCCTGCACCACAAGAATGACAAAGGGCAGCGTGAAGATGACATGCCCCGCCAGAAGCAGCGCAAAGCTCTTGCCGATGCCCAGCCAGTTCAGAAACAGCAAGAGCGCCACCGCCAGCACCACTTCCGGAACCAGAATCGGCGCGATCAGGATGGTGGTGATCAGGTTCTTGCCCGGCACGGAATAGCGCACCAGCGCAAGGCTTGCCAGCACGCCCAGCGTGGTCGAGATAATTGCGGTCAACAAACCAAGGATCAGCGAGGTGCGAAAGGCGCGCATCACTGCATCATTGTGCCAAAGCGCTTCAAACCAGCGCAGGGAGACGCCAGTCATGGGGAAACTGCCGAACTGATTTTCATTGAACGACAGCAGCACCACAACAGCCACGGGCAGAAACATGAACAGATAGACAAGGATCGTGTAAGCGCTGATCGCCGCCCAGCCCAGATTTCTGCGCGCGCGCATCAGCTTAGACCTTTCGTCAATTGTGACATGCCCAGATAACGGTTGTAGACTGCCACCAGCGCGCCAAGCACGATCAGAAGCAGCAGCGACAGTGCAGACCCCATCGGCCAGTTCAGCTGCGTGATGATCGCCTCAAACACCAGATTGGCGAACATCGCATCGCGTGGCCCGCCAAGGATCAGCGGCGTGATGTAGGTGCCCGCACCCAGCACGAAACACAGCAATCCCCCTGCCGCGAGTCCTGGCAGTGACAAGGGCAGGGTGACCTGCTTGAAACTCTGCCAGCGTGTGGCCCCCAAAGATGTCGCGGCGTCTTCCAGGTTGGTGTCGATGCCGTCAAGGCTGACATAGATATTCAACACCATGAAGGGCAGCAGGAAATGCACCAAGCCCAGAATGACTGTCGCCTCATTATAGAGCATCTGGATCGGGGATGCGGTGATCCCCATCGTCATCAACAGCGTGTTCAGCGCGCCGGACGACCCCAGAATGTTGATCCAGCTCATCGTGCGGATGATGTAGCTGATCCAGAAGGGCAGCATCAGCAGCAGCAACAACAGCAGCTTGTTCCCGCTGGAGCGGGTGATGAAATAGGCCGCCGGATAGCCCAGAAGCGCGCAGAAAAACGTGGTGATTGCCGCGATCTTCAGCGTGTTCAGCAGGATATAGCGGTAGAAGGGGTCGGTCAGCGCGCGCTGCCAGTTGTCCAGATGAAACCCCGCTGTGTCCGGCCCAACCGCCGAGCGCAGCCAGAAAGAATAAACCACGATGAACGCAAGCGGCACCAGCAACAAAAGCGCCACAGCGCCTAAAGCGGGCGTAAGCAATATCCAGGGTTGGCGCTTTTCGCGTGCTTCGACCGACATGACGTTCTTTCTTTAGAAGGGCTAAAAATCCCCGTCGTTTCCTGATTGCAAATCATCGGCGCATAAAGCAAATTGATAATCGGAATAATGGATATAGGTTTCATCAATGGCAGACCAACATGACGCCGATCGCCTGACCCGCGATCTGGATTGGAATCTGTTGCGCAGCTTTGTAGTAATGGCGCAAGCGCGCTCGATCACTGATGCCGCACAGCAGTTGAACCTGACCCAGCCTTCAGTTTCTACAGCATTGAAAAAGCTGGAGGATCGTCTCGGAAAGCGCCTGATTGACCGTGCGCCCGGGCGCTATGAACTGACCCGCGCAGGAACGCTTTTATATCGTGAAGCCGTGGAAATTCACGGGGTCGTGCACCGGCTGTCCACATTGATGCGCGACATGACCGACGAGGTGACAGGCCATGTGCGGATCGCCGTGGCCAGCCATGTCGTTTGCCCATTATTTGATCAGGTTCTGGCCGCGTTTCATACCCGCCACCCGCGCGCCACCCTGTCTATTTCAGTGCGCGGCTCCAGTACTGCGCTGGCCAGTGTGTCCGCGCGCACTGCGTCATTTGCGATCTGCCTTGTGCACAGGCGTGACCCGAAAATCGAATATCTGCGGCTTTATCGCGAATTCTTTGGATTGTTTTGTGGCCCGCCCCATCCGCTGTTCAGGCGCGAAGGGCTGCGCCAGAGTGATCTGGCAGGACATTCGGCGGTCAGCTTCGAGACGGACAGCTTGCATGATGCCCTACGGTCGGTGACCTTGCTGCGCGCGCAATGCGAACTGAACGAACAGATTATCGGCACGTCCAGCCATTTGGAAGAAGTGCGCCGGATGGTGATTGCCGGGCTTGGCATTGGGCCCTTGCCGCTGCATGTGGTGGCGCGCGATGTTGCAGACGGTTTGCTGTGGCGACTGCCGCCCTATGCCAGCCCCCCTGCGATTGACGTGCATCTGGCATGGAACCCAAAAGCAACGCTCAATCGCGCAGAAACAGCGTTTCTTGAGGCGATGAAAGATGCAATCCGGTCCCTTCCGATTGATGCGCGCACATACGGGCTTGGCGCGGACGATCACTGTGGCTCGGGGCGCTGATATAGGACCAATTTTTACTGGTGTGCAAAACGACCGTCAGCAACCAAGCAGACCGCTGGTGTCAACTACGCTAGGCTTCAGTGGCCGCTTTGGTGAACCCCAAGCAAGGGCTCGTCCGACCGCTGTGGGCCGGACACGTCGATCATCCTGACATTGTGGCGGTCGCGTTGCGACTGGCACCTCTGCGGCTTCAGGCCATTTGGCGCTGCGCCATTGACCGCCTGCAGTTCCTCACCGGCGCGACGGTGCAGCGCTTCCGCCATTATGTCACAGGCACTTGTGGTTTCCGACGCCGCTCTGCCCCGCAGTCCCGTGACCTGGAAGCGCTGCATGATATGGTGAAATGGCGCATGCAGCAAACTGGCCGCAACACTTCGTCCCCAAGAGGCACCGCAGCCGATGTCCTGCCGCCGCGGGGCCAAGGTGCCGGGGGCGTCGCGTCACAGCATCTGGCGCTGGCGGATGGCGATCATCAACGCCTTGAAGCCGGAGGCCGACGACAGCCTTGCCGGCATCGTCGAAGGTTGCCATCGGAGCAGGGG
>SLQN01000504.1 GCA_007131465.1 Paracoccaceae bacterium | reverse complement strand
CAGCGCATGCGACTGGAAAATGGCTTGGCCATATTTGATGGCGACCCGGTGCTTGAAGTCAAATTGCGCCGCTCCAGGAAGGCGCGGCGGCTGAACCTGCGGGTCTCGGGGCTGGACGGGCGCGCGACATTGTCGATGCCGGCCTCTCTGCCCCTGGCCCAGGCCGTGGACTTTCTGCAACAGAAGGAAAGCTGGCTGCGCGCAGCCAGCCAGCGGGTCCCCGGCCTGCGCCCGGTTGTGCCCGGCGCAGATATCCTGCTGCGCGGGCAACAGTTGCGAATCATCGAAGACCCGGACGCGCTGCGGATTGTCACGACCGGGGATGCCCTCCGCGTGCCTCGGGGCAGCAGCCGTCGGTCAACGGCGCAGCGGCTGGCGGATTATCTCAAGGCACAGGCGCAGGCAGACCTGCATGCCGCATCCCTGCATTTTGCAGGCCTTCTTGGTCGGCGCTTCAGCGCGCTGCACCTGCGCGATACACGCTCGCGCTGGGGGTCGTGCACGGCACAGGGGCGGCTGATGTATTCCTGGCGGCTGATCATGGCCCCGCCACCCGTGCTGCGCTATGTCGCGGCACATGAAGTCGCGCATCTGGCACATATGGACCATTCCCCGGCCTTCTGGGGCTGCGTCAAGGCGCTGATGCCCGACTATCCGCCGCACAGGACATGGTTGCGCAGGCACGGCGCGGACCTGCACAGCTACTGCTTCAAGGCCCGCCCGACCGCCGACAGCGAATAGCGTTCCAACGCATCGTACTGAGCGCCCTTTCGATGCTGATGCGCCCGATAGAGCACGACATCCGACACCTCGAACGGCTCGGTCCGGAAGGATGTGTCGCGCACAATGGCCAATTCCAGATCCGGCTGGCTGAACTGGCCCGGTGCAAGATAGGCCAGCGTGACATGCGGCACGAAACGCCGTGCCTCGGGGCTGAACCCTGCGGCGCGCGCGACGCGCAGCAGCTTTTCGCGCAGCGCGATCAGGTCGGGCGTGGGCGTCACCTTTGCATGCAGGTTATGCGCCTGTGCCTTGCCGAACAGCCCAAGCCCCGCGATCTGCACCCAAAACGGCGCGACATCCAGCCGCGACAGCGCGGTGTCCAGATCGTCAAGCTGATCGGGCAGCGACTCACCCAGATAGACAAGGGTGATATGGAAATTCTCGGGCGGTTGCCTGCGTTTAACCGGCATCAGGGCCTGTTGCAGCACAAGCTGGCTGCGTATCGCCATCGGCACATCAAGCCCCAGAAAAACCCGCATGTCCGGTCACGCTCAGTCGGGCGCGTATGTCGCCGCGACCTCGTACATCACGGGTTCGAAGCGCGCGCACATCCCGGCAATGGCGCGGTTACGCTCGCGCATGTCCGGGGTCCGCAGCATGGCCTGAAAATCCTCGCGTGCACGCCAATGTGAATAGGTGGCAATCCGGGTCTGGGCATCGTTTACATGGATCGCCACACCCCGGAACCCGGGCTGGTGGCGGATCACGAGGCTGTAGGCTTCCTGCAACGCATCGAGCACATCGGCGCATGTGCCGGGCGTCATTTCGAAGGTGGTGATCACTGTCTGGCCGTCATCGCTGGTGTTGATCTGCATCGAACCCTCCCTGACCTCGCGCCTCCATCGTGACGCAACCGACGACCAAGATCAATCGTCAAGCATGGCCATCAGCCGGGCCTTTTCGCCCCGGTCCTTCGGGTCGGAAATCGCCTCGGCCAGCGCGTTGAGCGAGGCGATGGAATGCGCGGACCGGAAGGCATCGACATGCGGCAGCATGGCGCGGATGCCGCGCGCGCGGGGCGCAAAGCTGTCCCAGCGCAGCAGCGGATTAAGCCAGATCAGACGCCGCGCGGACAGGTGCAGCCGCTCCATCTCGCGCGCCAGCAGGGCCGGGTCATCGCGGTCCAGCCCGTCCGAGATCAGCAGCACAACGGCCCCCTGCCCCAGCACCCGGCGCGACCAGTCCAGGTTGAAGGCGCGCAGGCAACCGCCGATGCGCGTGCCCCCTTGCCAGTCCTGCGCCTGCGCGCCTGCGGCATTGAGCGCGGCATCCACATCGCGGGTGCGCAGATGGCGGGTGATATTCGTCAGCCGCGTGCCGAAGGTGAAGGCATGCACCCGCGCCCAGCCCTGCCCCTGCCGGTTTGCGACCGCATGCACGAAATGCAGCACCATGCGCGAATATTGCGACATCGACCCCGAAATGTCGCACAGCACGACCAGTGCGGGCCACCGCGTGCGCGGGCGGCGATGATAGAGCGACGTGATCTCGCCCCCCTGCCGTGCTGCAACGCGCAGGCTGCGCCGCCAGTCGGGCTTGCGGCCCTGCGCATCCGCGACAAACCTTCTGGTTGCGATGGGCGTCACGGGCAAGGCCATGCGGGCCAGCATCCGGCGCGCCTCTGCGGCCTCCTGCGTGGACATCTGCTCGAAATCCAGCGTGCGCAGCCGTTCCGTGCTGGAAGCCGTCTGCGACGCATCAATCTGGATTTCGGTCGCTTCCGGCTCTGACGACGATTCCGGGCGTTCCGGGGCTTCTGCGCCATCCAGCAAGGCTTCGGCCGCGCGTTTGGCGGCCGCATCGGCTGGCCTTTCCTCGGAGACATTGCGGATCGCAGGCAGCAGCAGCGACATCATGTGTTCGAGATACCGCGGATCGCGCCAGTAGAGCCGGAAAATCTGGTTGAAGACCTGGCGTTCCTCGGGGCGGTTGACGAAAACCGCGTGCAGCGTCCAGTAGAAATCCGCCTTGCGTGCAAAACCCGCCACGGCCACGGCCTCGATCGCAGCCCGGATGCGGCCCGGCCCGATGGGCAGGCCCGCACGGCGCAGCGCGCGCGCGAAATGGGTGATGTTATCGACCAGTTTGCCATCTTCGGGGATTGCCAGATCAGTGTAGCGCGCCATCGGTCAGGCCGTATCAGGGGTTTCGCCCCGGACTACGTTTGTCAGGATATACTTCATGCGGGTTCCAGGGACTGGCGGGCCTCGTCGAGTATCTTTTTCGCCTCCATCCCCTGCAGCCGCGCAATGTCATCCTGATATTTCAGGATTGCGCCCAGCGTGTCGGCAATCACCTCGGGCGAGAGGGTGACCACGTCGAGCGCCAGCAGGCATTTCGCCCAATCGATGGTTTCGGCCACACCGGGTTTCTTGAACAGGTCCTCGCTGCGCAACCGCTGCACAAAGGCGACGATCTCGCGCGACAGTATGCGGGAAGCTTCGGGCGCGCGGGCCGCGAGAATTTCGAGTTCGCGCACGAAATCGGGATAATCGACCCAATGATACAGGCAGCGCCGCTTGAGCGCGTCATGCACTTCGCGGGTGCGATTCGAGGTCAGAATGACGATCGGCGGATCAGCGGCGCGGATGGTCCCAAGCTCGGGGATCGTGACCTGATATTCTGACAGCGCTTCCAGAAGGAAGGCCTCGAAAGGTTCATCGGTGCGGTCGATCTCGTCGATCAGCAGCACGGGCGCGCCACCGGGCTGCGGGCGCATGGCTTGCAACAGCGGGCGCTCGATCAGATAATCCGGGCCGAAAAGCCGCGCGTTCAGATCGGTTGTCTCGCCTGTTGCCTCGGCCGTGCGGATGGCGATCATCTGCGCGGCGAAGTTCCACTCGTAGACAGCAGAGGACGCATCCAGCCCCTCATAGCATTGCAGCCGGATCAGGCGGCGACCAAGCGCTGCCGCGATGGCCTTCGCGATCTCGGTCTTGCCGGTTCCGGGCTCGCCTTCCAGAAAGACCGGGCGGTGAAGCCGCAGCGCAAGGAACATCACAGTCGCAAGGGCGCGGTCCGCGACATAAGATTGTCGCGACAGCAGCGCCTGCACATCGTTGATGCTTGTGAAACTCTCTGCCATAAGCCCTGCCCTCTTGATCCTGGCCTGCAGGCTGGCGCGGGTCTGCGTCGGGGTCAAGCCCGCGCGGAGCACAGAGCGACCGATATCGGGACGGAAAGCACCATTCACCCACGCCCGCTGACGCAGCTGTGATTACGCTGAGGCACAGGGTCGCGCCCAGTCCCCCTATCCGACCTTTGCCTGTGCGGCAATCTGTTATAGATACTCCATGTCAGAACCGAGAAAGCAGCCTCCTCATGATCGTTGAACTTGGACATTTCGCCCTGATCCTCGCTTTCGCCGTTGCCCTCGCGCAGTCCGTGATCCCGCTTGTGGGCGCACAGAAAGGATGGCGCGACTGGATGGTGGTGGCAAACCCGATGGCGACAGTCCAATTCATGCTGGTGGCCTTCAGCTATGCTGCGCTGACCTATGCATTCCTCGTATCCGATTTCTCGGTCAAGCTGGTTGTCGACAATTCGCACACGCTCAAGCCGCTGATCTACAAGATATCCGGCGTCTGGGGAAATCATGAAGGGTCGATGCTGCTCTGGGTGCTGATTCTGGCGCTGTTCGGGGCCTCGGCGGCGTGGTTCGGGGGCAACCTGCCTGCAAGCCTGCAAGCGCGCGTGTTGGCCGTGCAATCCGCGATAACAGCCGCCTTCATGGCATTTACCATTTTCACCTCCAACCCGTTCACACGGCTGGAGTTTCCGCCCTTTGACGGGACCGACCTGAACCCGCTTCTGCAAGACCCCGGCCTCGCCTTCCACCCGCCCTTCCTGTATCTGGGCTATGTCGGGCTCTCGATGGCGTTCAGCTTTGCCGTGGCGGCCCTGATCGAGGGGCGCGTGGATGCCGCCTGGGGGCGCTGGGTGCGGCCCTGGACGCTTGCGGCCTGGGTTTTCCTGACCATCGGCATCGCCACCGGGTCGTGGTGGGCCTATTACGAGCTTGGCTGGGGCGGATTCTGGTTCTGGGACCCGGTCGAGAATGCAAGCCTGATGCCATGGCTGTTCGCGGCGGCGCTGCTGCATTCGGCCATCGTCGTGGAAAAGCGCGAAACGCTGAAAAGCTGGACCATCCTCTTGGCGATTCTGGGCTTCGGCTTCTCGCTGATGGGGACATTCATCGTGCGCTCGGGCCTGCTGACCTCGGTGCATGCCTTTGCGATGGACCCGGAACGCGGCGTGTTCATCCTCATGATCCTTGCGGCCTTCATGGGGGGCGCACTGACGCTGTTTGCGTTCCGCGCTCCGGTTCTGGAAGCCAAGGGCGTGTTCGCGACTGTCAGCCGCGAATCGGCCCTGGTCGTGAACAATGTGCTGCTGGCAGTGTCCAGTTTCGTCATCTTCATCGCGACCATGTGGCCGCTGATCGCCGAAATGCTGTTCGACCGGGTGCTGTCGGTCGGCCCGCCCTTCTTCAACACCGCCTTCACCCCTTTCATGGTGGCGCTGGCGATGGTGATGCCCATTGGCGCGATGGTGCCGTGGAAGCGCGGCAACCTGATGCGGACGCTGCGGCCTCTGTGGGGCATCGCGGCGTTCTCGGTTGCGATGGGGGCGTTGACATGGGCCTTGCAGACCGGCAATTCGCCGCTGGTCCCGGTGGGGCTGGCTCTGGGCTTGTGGGTCATGCTCGGCTCGGCGGCTGATCTGTGGTCGCGCACCGGGCGCGGCGCCCTTGGCGGACGCCTGCGCCGGTTGGCCCGCCTGCCCCGGGCGGACTGGGGCAAGGCCACGGCGCATGGCGGGCTTGGCATGACGGTCTTTGCAGTCGCCGCGCTTGTCGGGTGGGAAACCGAAGATATCCGCGTGGTCCAGATCGGAGAGAGCTTCGACAAGGGCGGCTACACGCTCACGCTGACATCGGTGGACCGGGTGCAGGGGCCGAATTATGTCTCGACCATGGGCACACTGGAGGCGCGCCGCGACGGACGCCTGATCAGCACATTGCAGCCGGAAAAGCGGTTCTACCCGGTCGCGGGCATGCCAACCACAGAAGCCGCCATCGACTACCGGATCCACCGTGATCTTTATATCACGCT
>SLQN01000294.1 GCA_007131465.1 Paracoccaceae bacterium | reverse complement strand
CTGCGCCGCGCTGATGCCTATATGCGCGCCATGGCACAGGCTCCGCTTCTTCAACTTTCGCGCATTTCGCTGACCTTCGGCGGCACTCCCCTGTTTGACGGGCTGGATCTGGTGATCCAGCCGGGCGACAGGGTGGCGCTGGTGGGGCGCAACGGATCGGGCAAATCCACGCTGATGAAGGTCATGGCCGGGCTGGTGGAGCCTGACCATGGCGCGCGCAGCCTCAGCCCTGGCATCACTGTGGGCTATATGGAGCAGGACCCCGATTTCAAAGGCTTCGCCAGCTTGGGCGATTTTGCCGCCCAGACCCTTGATCCGGCCGAGGAATACCGCGTCGAAATGGCCGCCGAGGGGCTGGATTTCGACCCCGCCCTTGCGCCCGAGCGTGCTTCGGGCGGGGAGCGGCGGCGCGCCGCACTCGCGCGGCTGCTGGCCGAGGCGCCTGATCTGATGCTGCTGGACGAGCCGACAAACCATCTGGACATTCATGCCATCGGCTGGCTGGAGCGTCGTCTGCGCGAGACGCGTGCGGGCTATGTTCTGATCAGCCATGACCGCGCTTTCCTGCGCGCGCTCAGCCGGGCGACGCTGTGGGTGGACCGCGCGCAGGTGCGCCGCCGCGAGACCGGGTTCGAGGGGTTTGAGGACTGGCGCGACACGCATTTCGCGACCGAGGACGAGGCCCGCCACAAGCTGGACCGCAAGATCAAGGCCGAAGCGCGCTGGGCCGTCGAAGGCATCAGCGCGCGGCGCAAGCGCAATCAGGGCCGGGTGCGCGCGTTGCAGGCCCTGCGCGCCGAGCGCGCGGGCCAGATCCGCCGTCAGGGCACGGCCGCGATGGCGCTGGAAACCGCTGCGCCCTCGGGCAAGCTGGTGGCCGATCTGGAGGGGGTGAGCAAGGCTTACGGTGACCGCGTGATCCTGCGCGATTTTGACCTGCGCATCCAGCGCGGCGAGCGGGTGGCCTTTGTCGGCCCCAATGGCATTGGCAAGACCACGCTTCTGCGCCTGATCACCGGCGCGGAGGAGCCGGACACGGGCACGATCCGGCGCGGCACGAATCTGGAAACCGCGATTTTCGATCAGTCCCGCGCGCAGCTTGACCCTGATGCCTCGCTTTGGGAAAACCTGACCGGCGATCCGCTGATGCGTGTCTCGGGGCAGGCCGATCAGGTGATGGTGCGCGGAAGCCCCAAGCATGTGGTGGGCTATCTCAAGGAATTCCTGTTTGACGAATCGCAGGCCCGCGCGCCGGTGCGCTCGCTTTCGGGGGGCGAGAAGGCGCGGCTGCTCTTGGCGCGGATCATGGCGCAGCCTGCCAACCTTCTGGTGCTGGACGAGCCGACCAATGATCTGGACGTGGAAACGCTGGATCTGTTGCAGGATATCCTGGGCGAATTCGACGGCACGGTGCTTTTGGTCAGCCATGACCGCGATTTCATCGACCGGATCGCCTCGACCACGCTGGTCTTCGAGGGCGCGGGCCGGGTGACGGCCTATGCGGGCGGCTGGAGCGATTATCTGGCGCAGCGCGACGCCGGGGCGGGCGGGCCCGAGAAGGGCGGCGCGCAGGCCGTGGCAGAGAAGGCCAGCGCCGGGGGCGGCGGGGGCAGCAAGCCGCAGGCACGCGTGAAACCGGGCCTGAGTTTCACCGAGAGCCACCGGCTGGAGAAACTGCCCGCCGAGATTGCCCGGCTGGAGGCGGAAATCGCGAAACTTGCGGGGCTTCTGGCGGATGCGGAATTGTTCGCGCGGGAGCCGGTGAAATTCCGCAAGGCAACCGAGGCGATGGCCGCGCGCCAGTCTGCGCTCGAGGCGGCGGAAGAGGAATGGCTGGCGCTGGCGGAGAAGGCCGAGAGGTGAGAGGCTGACGCTGGGAGTTCGGGCGGCGGTTACGGGATCGTTGCGCCAGACCCCGTTCTTGCCGATCCAGAGGCTGGCGGCCAGCCTCGCGAAATGCCTCCTGCGTGTCGCTCAGCCGACCCTTGAGGGATTTCAACTCCACAAACAGGACGCGCCCATCACAGAGCACCATCACATCAGCGAAGCCGGGATGAACTCCCATGCCGCTGGAACGTGCGCGCATCGACGACCAGCAGATGCGCGGTGTCGGGGGCCGGGTCGGTGTAGGTGTCTGTCATAAAACTGCTCCGATTGTTCTGCGCGCCCGGTCGCGGGGGGGCGCAGGCACAGCGACGCAGATCGCGAGGGGAGGAAGACAGGCGGACGGTGGAATTGAAACCAGCAGGGCAATTCCGGTCAGACGGATCGAGGGGTTGGGGACGCCCAGCGCACATGCTTCCGAGTCCGAAGGCCGCGCAAGGAATGACTTGAGGCAAAATCACTGCGAGGCAGGGGTGCATCGGTTGGGGCCCTTGGACTGGCGCTTCGGGATGATTAACTTGTGCAAGTTGGAGGGCATCATGCAGCATTTTTCGTTACTCGATCTGTCACCGATCCCTGAGGGCAAGACCGCCGCTGATGCCTTGGCCGCGACCGCCGATCTGGCGCGAGCTGCCGAGCGGTGCGGATATCACCGTTTCTGGCTGGCCGAGCATCACAACATGCCGGGTATTGCCAGTGCGGCCACTGCCGTGGTGATCGGTCACGTGGCCGCAGCGACCAAAACCATCCGGGTCGGGGCCGGGGGCATCATGCTGCCAAACCACGCCCCCTTGGTCATCGCAGAACAATTCGGAACTCTGGCGACGCTATATCCCGGACGGATCGATCTCGGGCTTGGGCGGGCGCCCGGCACAGACATGGCCACGGCACGTGCACTACGCCGCCACATGTCGCCCGAGGACAGCTTTCCGCAAGATGTGCAGGAACTGATCGCCTATTTTGGCGATGATACCGACGTGGCACGCGTGCGTGCCATACCCGGCATCGGAACCCATGTCCCGATCTGGATCCTCGGGTCGAGCCTTTACGGCGCACAGCTGGCCGCGCATTTCGGGCTGCCCTACGCATTCGCATCGCATTTCGCGCCAGCGATGCTGGAGCAGGCGCTGGCAATTTATCGTAATACCTTCCGGCCTTCAGAGCGGTTGAAGAAACCCTATGTGATAATTGCGGCGGGGGTGTGCGCGGCAGAAACCGATGCTGATGCCATCTACTTGCGCTCTTCGCAGATCCTGGCATTCGCACGCTTGCGATCCGGACGCCCCGGCAAATTGCCGCGCCCGTCGCATGACATCGGACAGGAAATCCAGGCGCCCATACTGGCTCAGGTGGAGGAGGCGCTTTCCTGTTCAGCCACCGGCTCGGCGGCAACTGTGAACGATCAACTCAGGGCCATCGTTGATGCGTTTCAGCCAGATGAACTAATGGTCACCGGAATGATCCACGATCATGGTGCACGGGTCCGCTCGTTCGAAATTGCAGCCGAGGTGTTGACAGGTCTGCAACAAGAGCCCAAGGCTGCCTGAATGTGCGATTGGCCGCAGGGCTTTTTCTTGGGCTTTTTCCGCAGGCGTTCTTCATCCCGATGCCTGGATCAAGATCGATCAAAGACAATTTCCAGTCGCCAGCATTGAAAATCACCGAAGCTTGCGGAACTCCTTGGGCGCTTGATATGTGTTTCATATTCGAACGGGACGTTTCCTGTCGGCTTGTACCTTGGACATGAACGCCTCTGCAGTCGCCTTGTTGTGCCGCACCAGTCGATCCGCTAGATCTAGTGGTGCACGGATGCGCAGGGCGGCCATGATGCCTTCATGTTCAAGAGCAGATTCTTGCATGCGCGTCGGATTCTGATTGATGACCAAGCGCGCCCGCCGGATCTGCACCTGTAGCTTCGAGTATATTTTCTGGATCTGTTTGTTCTGCGCTGACGCGGCGAGACGGTCGTGGAATTGAGAGTTCAGAAGTGTGTACGTCGCGTAATCGCCACGGTGAGCGACTTGCTGAAGCGCGCAATGCAAGTCTTCAAGAGCGGTTAGATCAGCTACATCCGCACGTATGGCCGCGTGCATGCCTATGAATTGTTCTATCGCTTGCTTGGCTTCAAAGATTTCACTCAGCAGGGTGGCGTCGAGGGGCGTGACAATCGCGCCGCGATTGGGACGCAAAGTAACCAGACCTTCGGACGCCAGCGCTTTCAATGCCTCGCGCAGTGGTGTGCGCGAAACTTGAAACTGTGCACAGAGTTGCGCTTCGGGAATTCTGATACTTTCTGGCAAGTCGCCTTGCAGGATGATGTCGCGGATGCCGGCCACCAGCCTGTCATGCAAGGTTCGGCTGTCCGGTGAATCTGACGCGTCTAGCTGGATCACTCTGTTGTCATCCACTGCGGCTTCAATTCAAAAACCTGTCCGAAAGAGCGCAGGTCATGCGTCTGGATACCACAGCGCTGCAGACAGCCCCAAAGGGTAACAGCAACAGAGTCGAAAACCGGAATGCCCAGTTCGGCCTCAAGCCCAGTGCAAAGGCGCGCGCCCTGCATGTTGGTGCAGACAATAGCAATGGCTTCAGGCTGTGCTATGGCAACTTTCCGGCACATGTCCTGAACGTCCTGTGACGAAATTTCGGCGAAGGAAAAATTGTTGCGCCGTCCCGCATGTGCCTCGCTGACGATCTCTATGCCGCTTTCCGCGTAGGTGTTCATGATAGCCTGTTGTACATCGGAAGTATAAGGCGTGACCAGTCCCAGACGCCGCAGGCCAATTGCACCCATCGCCGCGTTGAGCGAGAGAATGGAAGACGTTGCCGGTATGCCTGTGCGCGCTTCGATTTCAGCACAAAGCCGGTGGTCGCTGTCAAAGCCGCGCCAACTCGCCGACGTGCCGTTCCACGCGATCAGGTCAAGTTTCGCATCTGCCAGAAGATCTGCAGCAGCCAGGATCGGTTCCAGCGCAAACTGGCTGTCAGCTTCGGCATCAAGGCCAATCTGTGTCACGCGGAAGCGACCAAAATGCACAGTAGCGCGCGCGCCAAGCGGTGCGATCAGGGCTTGAGTCTCTGGCTCCAGCACAGTGTTGGACGATGGAGTAAGCATTCCGATGCGAACCGGTTCAATGCCCAATCTCGAGTGTTTTGCATTCATTATTGCTATCTTTCTGTTCTGTGACCAGAAACGCACTTCAGTGTTCGCGCAGACACAAATTGCGCCCTTACTACATCTACATGGCTGCGCACCGCATTGCCCCACCATCCCAATTTTCCGAAATCAAAGGGGCCTCGTTGTCTAATTTCTGCTCAAAATCTAAGCGCTTTAAGGAATTCATGGTCTGAATTTGAGAGGTTGCGAAAAAACTCTCGGCAACATCCCAGCCCAGACGTTTTCCCTTCGACGAATCAGGCCGCTTATGTCGCTTAATTTTGCATGCATAAAGGAGAGCTAACATGAAGAAAATTTGGCTTACAGCTTCTATCCTCGCGCTCTCGGTCAGTAGCGCGCTGGCTCAGTCCCCGTTGCGTGTTGCGGGCAACTTTTCCCAGAACACAAAGCATGTCGACATAGAGCGGGGCTTTTTTGATGCGCTTAGCGACAATTCCGGGGTTGCAATCTCTATGAACTACAACCCGATGGATGTCGTCGGCGTTCAGGCGACAGACGCCTTTCGCATGCTGCGGTCGGGCACGTTTGACATCATGTCGGTGCAGATTGGCATGGCGTCGCGCGATGATCCATTCTTTGAGGGTATCGATCTGATTGGGGTTTCGACAGACATGGAAACCCTGCGCGATGTCGTCGGAGCATACCGCGAAGCTTTTGACGCCCGCCTGCAGGAGCGATTCAATGCCAAGGTTTTGACGCTCTGGCCCTTCGGCCCACAGGTTTTCTTTTGCAACGCGCCGATCGAAAGCCTTGCAGACCTCTCTGGTTTGCGGATTCGATCCTTCACTCCTTCGATGTCGGCCATGATCGAAAGCTTTGGCGCGACCCCGGTCACATTGCAGTTCT
>SLQN01000054.1 GCA_007131465.1 Paracoccaceae bacterium | reverse complement strand
TGGACACCGCCGCCCCGCCCGCGCCGCGGGACCCACCCGTCCCGCCGTCAGAAGCTGCCCCGTTGAAGCCAGGCTGGCCAGACGCCCCGCTCCGGCCAGCTGCGCCGGCCTCTCGAGGATCTCCCCGTGAGCCTCCATCGCCGCGCTCGCCGTCATCGCCGTTATCGGTCGCAGCGGTGAAACCTGACGGGAAGGCTCCGCCAGCGCCGCCAACACCGCCAGAACCACCAACGGCATGATTAACGCTGAAATTATCAGGCGTGCGGCCAGCGCTCCCGCCGCCACCCGGCCCGGCCTCATCACGCCATGCATCCGCGAAGAACTCGGCGCCGTCGGCGATGATCACGTCATTGGTGGCCTTGATGCTGACCGCGTTCGAGCCGAAGAATTGGTAGGTTCCGGCCTTGAAGGTTATGTCCCCCTTGAAGACCCATGTCGCCAGTCCACCCGAAATGCTGAAATCGGGTTGATTCGGACCGCTGGGAATCGCATTGAACCGCCCAAATATGCCCGCGTGGAAAATATCTCCGGTGTTGCTATCAAAGAATATATTCCCGGCTCTCAGTGCCGGGTCCAACACTGTCTGCGGAACGTCGGGCGTTTCCGCGGCGGCATTGCCCGACATGGCCTCCGACAGGCTCGCCTCGACAAGGTTGAGCGTCCCGCCATCGGTTTCGATCACGACAGCCCGCAGCGCGGTGAAATTCGAGAAGCCGCTGTCGAGGTTTGTCGGCTGCACGACCCCGCCCGCCACAGTGATGCCGAACACCCTTGCGGCTGCTCCCGCGTTGGATACGGACAGACCGTAGAGCGAAAAGGCCCCCCCGTTCGAGGGCGTGACCACGATAACGTCGTTATCGAAGTGCGGCGTGACGCCAAGCCCCTCCGCATCGAGCGTCCGGGACGGCTGGCCCGCAATCGTGGTCCCGTAGGAAGATTGGGAGGCAGTCGCGAAAACCTCGAAACCGGCCTCCTGATACCGTCCGGACGTGCCGTTGGCCGGGAACCCGGCAAAGGTGATGGCGTCGCCCACATTGCGGAACCCGGTGGCGGCCTCGGGACTGAGCACGGTGCGCCCCGAATTGAGTGTAATCCGGTTGCCATCAAGCGTGCCGTCCACGGCACCGTTGCCGGTGGCCTCGACCCGCAGGGAATTGTCGCCGGTGCTGCCCCGCACCTCGATCCGCTCGGCCCCGCCGGTCTGAAGTACTCCGATGTCGCCACTTGGCAGGCGCGCAAGCAGGACCTCGCCATCGCGGTGAATCCAGTCGACCGAAGTCGTGTGCGGCGCACCATCAGGCCCCGTATGATCCGCAATCAGCCGCTCGACATCCAGTCGCAGCCCCGTGAACTGCCCCACCCGTGGCGTGTCGGACAGCATGGCCACGACAGTGTCGTCCTCGGTTCCGCCGACAATGCGCGTGGTCGCGACCGCAGGGATAGCCACCGCGCGGATGGTGTCATTGCCTGCCCCGCCATCGATGGAGAGAAATGTCTCGGCCGTATAGTTAACTGTCACGTCGTCATTTCCGGTGCCAAGCCGCAAATCCACACTGCCCAGCCCGCCGAAATTTACTTGGGGTGCCGGTGCGCTCGCACCAAATGCGATACGCCCCGCACCCGCGATATCGCCCAGCGTCGCCGCGTCGGTGTCCCCGAAGACCGCGCCCTCCAGCGGGACGCCAGGCACCATCTGATCAAGCGCGCCGGTCAACTGGCCGGTATGGGCGCTGAAATCGACCGTCAACGCGCCGACACCGCCCGGCCCGCCCAGAATGGTTACATTGCCACCCGCACCTGACACCGTGGCGCGGTCGCCCGCCACGCCGCCGAGATAAGCGATCAGGTCGCGGTCCGTGCCTGAAACGGTCAGGCGGTCGTTCCCGCCACGCATCCGCGCGTCGATCTGAAGCGTGCTGCCACGCACGTCGAGCCTGTCATCGCCGTCCGACAACTCGAACACAAGCGCGCTGTCAGCGCTCAGGCCAATCAGATCCACAGGCGCGCCGCCGTCGGACTGCACCCGTGTCGCCCCGGCCAGTTTATCAACGCCGATATCGGCCTGCGCGCCCGCACCGACCACGATCAGATCTGCCGCGCCACCGCCCCCGACGAGTTCGAGCGCGCCGTTCAGCGCCGCGAGCGACGAACCCGCAACCGCCGGATCAAAGCCGAGCCGCACCGTGTCCATCCCTGCGCCAAGCCGCACCAGCGTATTGGTGGACGCGACCGTGCCTGCGATGTTCAGCGAGTTGCCTTCATCCGCAAGCCGCAAGGTCACTTCGCCGAATGTGTCGAAGCGCAAATCGTTGCCCAGACCGAAGCCGCGCAGACGACCGGCGCTGAATGTCTCCGAGGACAGCACGCCCTGCCCGGCACCGCCGGCGGTTGTGTCAATCGTCAACCGGTCTGCATCCGCGCCACCAGAGAGCCGCAGCGTGCCCGTGATGCCGGACAAATCACCCGCGCTGCCCACTGTGGCCGCATCCGCGCCAGCGCCCATATCGACATCGAGTGTGGTCCCGGCTGCAACGGAATCGACGCTAAGAATATCATTGCCCGAACCAAGGTTCAGCGCGACCTGCGCCAGCCCGGAAAAACTGACGCCCCCCGCCATGCCGAACCCGGCGATGCGCCCTGCTCCGATATCGCCGGTCAGATCACGATCCGTGCCCGACGCATCGAGGGTCAGCCGCTCACCCAACGCGCCGTTGCCTGTCACGGTGATCTCGCCCAGCACCGTCTCCAGCGTGCTGCCGGTGCTTTGGCCCGGGCGCGCCATGCTGCCGATGCGTATGTCGTTGTCGCCGCCGCCTGCGTCTATCACGATGACCGAGCTGGTCCCTGTCACCGCAATCCGATTGGTAATGGCCCCGCCGTGTATCCGCGCCTCTGCCGGGGTGATGATGGCACCTGAAAACCAGCCATCGGTGGACAGCGTCGCCTCGCCGAAGCCAACTGAAAGGTCGATCCCGTCCAGTGCATCGATGCTGCTGCCGGTATCGGCGCGGATATCACCGGGCGCACGCGCGTTCACGCTGCCGGCGGACGCGCTCAGCACGGAGCCATAGGCCAACACGAGATCGGATGCGATCAGATCGGCGCGCTGAAGGGTCAGGTCGATATCGCCGCCTGTGCTAACAACTCGTTCCAGCCCCAGCGCCCCAGGTTTATGGGTCAGGGTGATGTCGCCTGATGCCACAGCGGTCAGCACACCCTTGCCCGCCGGCAAGGTGATCGGTGCGTCAAAATCATCCGTAACGCCGTCCAGCCCGCCAGTGTCGATTACCAGCGCGCCACCTGCGGCCGCGCCAATTGCGCCGCCCGCATCCAGGGCGATCCCACGGCCCGCGACATGCGCCCCGGTGACCGGGGTTTGCCCCTCGATCCCGCGTGCGGCGCGCAGGCTGGCCAGCCCGGCCTCCGCCACCACGCGCGCAATGCCCAGATCCCCTGCGTCCGACACATGCACGGATACCGCTGCCAATGCCGTGAGAGCCGGGGTCCGGGTGAGTAACGGGGCCGCACCACTGCCGATCCGGCCTTTAGGCGTTTCGACCGACAGAACGCGGGCCGTCACCTGCGCCACGTCCGCGGTGCTGACAAGATCGCCATCCGCCACCACGATCCCGGTGACAGACCCGTCGACATTGTTGTTGACCCGCTCCGTCAGCCGGATATCCCCAACGCCCGTGTGGGTAATGGTGATTTCGGTGGGCAGTGTGACCTGCTCCGTACTGAAGGAAAAACCGGACTTGTCAGCGACCAGGACCTTGACGCCAAGATCGAAATTGCCAACCGGGTTGATCACGTCGATCACGCCGATGGCTATGTCCCGGTTGTCACGCGTTTCGATACTGACCCGCTCGAACGAATTGCTGAACCGGAAATCCGGGTCGCCGATGATCCGGGCCGAGCCGCCCTTTCCGGCATCAAGCACAGAGGCCTGAATGACAAAACGGACGCGACCCAGATAGTCGCCTGCGGTATTGGCAACGTCGCTGACCTGCCAGACACCGCCAACCAAATCCGCACCTATGTTTCCTTCGGTGGACACCACCCCAGTCGCGTCGATCAAAAGTTCTGGACTGATCGGGCCCAGCATCAGAACGGACGAATTGAAATCGATCAGCCGCGAATAATCGGCGGTCTCTGTTTCGATATAATTGTCCGAATAGATGCCCGGCCCGTCCACCGTGGCGGCGCGGGTCGGTGTGCCGGGCGCGAAGGCCACAACCTGCAAATCGCGGGTGCGGATCTCGGAGCCGGCCGCAGTGGTAACCGTGTTGTAGACATTCAGAGTGTTGGTGGCCTGCCCCTCGACATCAAAGTCGATGGAATTGATGATCATGCGCGGCTTGGCGACGGTGTTGATCGTCTCATGGGCTGCACGCTGAAGCACCGATGTCTGACCGAAAATCTGGCTTCCCTTGGACACGTCCAGTTCGGCCCGCGACGTTGTCGTCAGGGTGGCATATCCAAAGGCACCGGCCCCGGCTGCGCCGACGCGCGTATAGGGCGATACGGTCAGATCGAGGCCAGTCACCCGCGCCAGCGTTTCCGTTACCCGGCCTTCCAGAACAGCGTTCTCGCCTATCGTCGTGCGGGTGGTGTTGTCATAACTGAGTCTTGCCTCGGTGTGGCCGCTGGCGACCAGCCCCTTGGTGTCGCTTTCCGGCGTGATGCGGGCCGTGGCGTCGGTGCGGCTTTCGACAGTCAGCCCCTCGCGCGCCTTGAGAAACGCGCCCGCGCCGATGGTCGTGGTGGCGCTGTCTTCGACAGTCCCGATACCAAGGGTGCGGCTGATATCGACGATCGATCCGCCATTGTCGAGAACATAAGCCGTTGTGTTGCTGGAGATCTTCGAGAGAATCGTGACATCACCGTCGCGCGAAAGGAGTCTGGCATTAGCGCCCACGCTCGTGGTGCTGCCTCCGCCGATCTGCGCGTTGACGGTTGGAAAGGACAGGGTCGCGGCGATGCTGAGCGCGAAGGAATTCAACGAGATATCCGCGGTGCGCACCGCACCGGCGACGACCCTGATCTGCTCCCGTGTTTCGATATCGGCATCGGGCGCAATCTCCGCGTCGGCGCTGGCAATGCTGATCACCTTGATGTCGTGCACCGCGACACTGGCGGCGAGGCTCGCGGTCACCGAAAGACCGCGCAGGACAGCCTTGGCGTCGTTGTCGGCCTCCATGTCCAGCAAGTTGGCGCGGATCACGCTGCGCGCGCCGATCGCCACACGGGTCGTGCCGCGCGATTCGGCTTTTCCGAACATCAGCGCGGCCGACAGGCCACCAATGGCAATCTGGCCCAGCACCATCCGCGCGGTGCCAGTGCTGATCGCGTCGAGTGCGACATCGCCCGTCGCCTCGATCCGGACATCCGCGCCGATCTGCGCCGTTACATCCCCGCTGAGCTTCGAAGCGCCGTAACCGGCCGCGACCGAAAGGCCGCCGCCAGCAAAGCCAAGGACCATCACGTTCTCGTCACCGCTGCCATGAGGACGGATATCCACGTCGCGCTTGGCTTTCAGTGTCAGATCGCCGATCCGGTCCGCGTCGCCGCCTGTGCCAAGCTGCGCATTGTCACCCACGCTGCTGATCACGGTCACGCTGACATCGGCGACCAGCACGCCGAGCCCGACTGAAAGCAACCCGACAGCGCCCGCCCCATTGGCCAGGCGATAGATCACCGTCGCGTCGGCGGTGGCGCTGACCGCCGCAAAGCCGCCGATGCGGGCGCCGCCCCACTCGCCTTCAACCGGCGCGATCCAGTCTGGCCGGTCACCGATCAGCGCCTCGACCTTGGTCACATCGGTAATGACCGACGCTGCGGCGGCAAGCCCCGCGGCCTGACCGCCACCGCCCGCGATCCCGAGTAGGGACATGTCCGCAGTGTAAACCGCGTTGAGCGCCAGTGCAGATCTGGCACTGCCATCGCCAGTCACCTCTGTTCCGCGCGCGATATAGGCCGCGACACCGCTGTCGACATTTACCACTGCGACACCGACACCGACACCGACACCGGCCGCCCCGCCAAAACCGCCCGCGACGCCCGAGAAATCGATGGCCTGATTGGCATTCAGCGCCGTCTGCGCAACCCTGTCGATGATGGCACCGCTTTCAATGCTCGCGCTGGTCCCGACCGGCTTGACCGCCGTGCGTTCGATCGAGGCGGTCACCCGCTTGCTGCCATTCGCCCCGCCCAGCTCGGTGGCCGACAGTGCGGCGCGGGCCGCGTTTGCTATACCAGCGCCGTCGGCCATGATCCTGTGCGCGTCGCCCGTGGCCGCGTCGGCCACCAGATCGATCACATCCCCATCCAGCGCGGCGCGGCGGCTTTCGGCCAGCCGCACGACACCCGGCGCATCCGGGTCGAGAACGACGAAATACGCCCTCCCGCTCTCAAGGCCTCCGATCGCCTCGCCCGCGCCTGCGTCATAGATCACCCGGTCGCCGGTCCTTAGACCGAAATTCGGATCATCCCCCGCGACGCCTGTCGCCGAGAGCGTGATCGTATCGGCATCGTAATCCACCGCACCGCCCGATCCGGCGGAGAAAGCCGCGATGCCGTCATCCTCTTCGCCAATCTGGTCGACCAGTGTTCCTATGGTCTGGACGGCCGTGTCCATCGGGCCGGGCGTATCACGCGGGTCGCTACTGCTGTTCGCACTTTCAAGGGCGCTGCCCTGGGTGCCACTCTCATCCGCCTCGAAACTGTCGTTGAAACTATCGCCGAGCGTGTAGACCAACACGCCGCCACCGATCCCGGCCCCCCCTGCCGCACCAGCCGCAATCACGACACTGTCCATTGTCCAGTCAGACAGCGCATTGACCGACACGCCGCTCAGGGCAGAGACGCGCGTGCCAGTGCCGCCGATGCTTGCGCGCGTGCTGTTGCTGATGAACCCGATATTGAAGCTCGCCCCGATCCCGGCTGCACCACTGACACCCGCTGCACCGGCCACTGCCGTCATGACAACTGTGTTCAGCGCGGTCACGGACACAGATTGCCCCGCCCCGGCGACGCCCGCACCCTGATTGACCTGCGCGCCGCTGCGGATTTCTGCGATCGTGCCGCTGTCGAGCCGGGTGTAGATCAACGCACCGGCAATACCGGCATAGAACCCGCCGCCCACGCTCGCCGCGACGGCAACGATGCGCTCCTCGGATTCGGCGAATACCGCCAGCCCGTGCACGGGTCCGCGCAATGGCCCATTCGCGCCGCGCGCTCCGGTCGGGATATCCTTGAGCGACTCCGCACCCGCCGCAAGCGCCGTGACCTCGGCACCGCGCCCGATGAACGCCTCCGTGGATTTGGTGATCAGCGTGATCGCAAAAGCCCCTGCGCCGCCTGCGCCGCCAATGCCGACCCCGACCGCCCCGCCGATGACATAGGTTTCCGCTGCGTCCTCGGCCGCGACCAGCATATTGTTTCCGGCAGTTGCATCGACCTTGCCATCGATTGCCGCAACGGTATTGGTCTCGATCACCACGACGGCGACCGATCCGCCAATCCCGGCCGTGCCGGACACCGCCACACCAGCACCGACGGCAATCATGCGCGCATCCGCGACGGCCGTCACGACGATGTCATTGCGGGTTGTCACAGTAGTCGCCGCCGCCGTTGCGTCCTCGGACGCCGCACCCAGGATCGCAGCAAGCGTTTCACCCTTGAGGACCGGCACGGCAACACCGGGGGCAATGGCAGTGCCGCCCGCACCGGCCAGGCTGCCGCCGATTGCCAATGCATCGTAATTGCGCGCCGCCGTGACGCGGACATCCTGCAAGATGCCCGCGCCGGTATTGTCGGGATTGATCTGCGCGCCCGCAGCAATCAGGGCGCGGGTATCGACGGTATGAACACCGACCGCGGCGGCCACCGCGCCGGCACCCGTACCGGCAAACGCCACGCCGGCGCCTGTGACCGACAGATCGGTGTCGCTGACAGCGACCACCACGAGGCCGTGATTGTCCACGCGCTGCGCGACCAGCCCCGGCGAGGTCGCAAAGCTGGGATCGTCAAAATCTGCGTTGTCGATGGGCTGCGCGCCCGGTGAACCCGAAATCTGGAAGAGATGCTCGGACTCGGTCTGCGACAGGCCCTTGGTGATCCCGATGGATGTGCCGTCCAGCGCGTCGTCAAGCGAAGCAGCCAGACGGAATTTCGTGGCGTCCACGACGATGACATAGTAGTGCTTGCCGCTTGTTACGCCGCCAAGCGACAGGTTGCCCGCCGTATAAAGCACCCGTTGCCCGCTCTGGAAATTATGCGCAGCATTGGCGGTCAGCATGTTCGTCGCATCGTCCACATCCGCACTGGTCAACTGCGCCGAGGGGGGCGTATCACCTTCGGTCGGCGCATCTGACACCTTTTGCAGCCGATGGCTGCTGCCCGCCGGTACGCCATGAACGCTGATCGGCGCGCCAGAGGCTGTGTGCTTCAACTGGATCGTGTCGGAATCGATTCGCACTACGATGAAATAGGGCTGATCCGGTGTCGAGGTCAGCGTCCCGATAGGTTGATCGGATTCGTAGAGAACCCTGTCGCCCGTCGCGAGGCGGTGATCCTTGATCGTGATATTCGTCCCGGCGATATCGCTGGCATCAAAGCTGAGGCGTGGCAGGAACTGCCCGGAATAGGCGGAGATTGCGTCGCCCGTGGCCAGCGCCGTTACACGGGCGCCCTCGGCGATGAAGGCCTCGGTCGTCTTGTGCATCACGCCAATCCCGGCGGCCACACCGACCGCAGCACTGCCGCCCACCGCAAGCGAGCCAGAGATCTGGTCGGCTGTGGTGTTGTCCTCCGCCGTTATCAGGACGTTGTTTCTGGCGAAGACGACCGCGTCCTTCTGCACCGACGCGAGCGTTGACAGGTTGATCACGGCGACACCCGCCGTGACCCCGATGCCCAACAATTCGCCACCGCCTCCCGATGCCGACACCGCCGTAACGCGCATCTCGCCCAGGGCACGCACGGTTACGTTGTTGGCTGCGGTCACCTGAGCTTTTTCGCCGATACGTGCATCGACTTTCCGGGTCAGGATACCTGCATCGGCACCTATTCCCACGCCTTTCTTGCCGATCGCCACGGCGGCGGCAATGCCGGTCAGTTCGAAATCGCCCAGCGCCAGTACTGCGATATCGGCATTGCTGGAAACGCCTGCTCCAGCGGGCAAGGCCTCGGTCGTGCCCGCGATCCGCGCTGTCACCGTCTGGTCGAGCACGGTGACAGTGATCGAGCCCTGACCCGACGCCTTGGCCGAGAACGCACCGCCTGCGGCAATGTTCACAAAATCCTGCGTCGATGACGCCTGCACCAGAACGCCGCGCCGTTTGTCGCCGAATATGTCGGTCTGCCCCGGTCCCGCTGTCACATCGCCGGTCCGGGCTGTGACTGCGGCGCGCGCATCCAGCGAGGCCTCTGTCCGGTCAACCACGGTGAGCGAGCTGATGGATGCGCCGAAGGCCGACTTCCCGCTGCCCGCGAGATTGCCGGCGATCACCACACCGCCTGCGGTGTTGATCGCCTCGACCAGCACATCGCCCGTGGCGCTTACATCCGCAGTTCCGGCAATCGCGGCGGTAACGGAACTGTCGAAAACGGCGATCGAGAGCGACCCGGCCAGTGCCAGATCCTCTGATCCCGCCAGACCCACGGTCAGCGCATCGATGCGCTGCTCCGTGCCCGCGCTGACGATCACGTCGCTTTCGGCGCGGCCGTTCCGGCCTGCCTCGACCGTGGCGCCGGCAATGCGCGCATCGAGCGTGTTGGCGATGAAATTCACTGAAATCGCGGCACCCACGGCAGCGTCGCCCGCGCTCAGGCCAGCGCCGCCGCCAAGCGCCCGGATGCGCGAGTTGTCGCGCGCCTCGACCGTCACGCTGCCATCCGCGCGCACGGAAGTCGCGGCCCCGTCGATCTGCGCCCCGACATCGAGCACGACGCCGTTGATCGCGACCGAAACGCCTACAGCGGCCTCGTTGCCTGCCGCGCCCCCGATCACCGCCGACGAGATCTTGCCGTCGATCAGTGCATCTTCTTGGGTCGACAACGCGCGCACCGACACCGTGCCGCCCGCGCCGACCTGCGCGCCCGCGCGGATCTCGGCGCGGACCACGCCGACGATCTGGTTCCATCCCAGCGACGCGCCAAACGCCTTGCCTTCCTGGCTAAGGCCGAGCGCGCCACCGATGGCCTGAATGACTGATCCATCTTCGGCCCTCACGGTCACGTCGCCGCCGGCTTCGACCGACCCGCCAATGATTGCCGCCTCGATCATCGCCGGGTTGGCGGCATTGGCGCCGGGGAAGAGCCCCTCTTCAACCGACTGGATGTTTACCGCAATCGTGACCGCCCCGGCAACCGCATCGTCGTCCTCGACAGGCGAAGACGTGCTGCCGTCGGATACCTGCACCCCTGCCGATACGGCCAGTGCGCGCAGCGCGTTGTCGGTTACCGACGTGACAGCGACGTCACCCGATATTGCAGTGACGTCTGCATCCTCTATCACCGCGCGTGTGGCCCCGGCGATCTGATTGAAGGCAATTGATGCACCAACACCCGTCTGCCCGCTGAACGCCGCCCCGCCAGCGATGACCAGCATTTCGGCAGTGTTCTTGGCCACCACGGAAATGTCCCCGTTTTGCGATGTCACCTCCGCGTTGCCGATACGCGCAGTCGTGTCGTCGAGGATGCGGTTGACCGTCAGCGAGCCGCCAAAGGCGGTTGCCTCGGACGAAAGATCGGCAGAGGCGGCGATGGCAAAGGCATAAATCCTGCCGCCGCGCTCTGCCCCGACGGAAACGTCGCCCGTGCTGTCCAGCGTCGCACCGGCCAGCCAGGCCCGCGTCGTGCTGCGCGTCTGGTTCAGGGAGAACACGCCCGCAATGGACTTGGAGTTGCGGGTCTCCGCACGCTTGCTATCGAAGTTCAGCGCCACGGCACCCGTCGCAGAGACCATGATGGTCGTATCAATTGCGTTTATGACGGCGCTGGCGGCCGATATCTGCGCGGCGTGATTGACATAGGCAAACGTGTTCTGCGTGACGAAGTTGACGCCGAACGCACCCGAAACGCCAAACCCGCCCTCCGGCTTGTCGATTGGCGTGTCATATTCATCGGGCAGTTCGAACAGGTTTTGCAGGTCGGCACCGTCCGGGCTCAACCCGCCATCGGCCCCGCCGGTCGGCACATCAGGCGGCAGATCAGGCGTGGGATCAGGCGCTTCGGGTGGCGGTGCCGTGGCGACCGTGCCAGCAATCACGAAGGACCATGCGCCGCCGCGTGCCTCCGCCCCGATGGTCAGAGCGCCGGTATTGATGAGAGACGTGCCCGACGCCTGCGCTTCCGCGAAACCTGCCGCGCCGGTGGGTCTGGTACCGATAAAGGCCGCTGTGTCGCGTTCGATGACGTTCACGCCCGCCGAAATGCCGATGGCATTGCCGCCCGAACCGAGCGTGACGGTGCCGGCGATCCCGATATGCAGCATGTCCGAAGTTGCATCGATATCCAGCGCGCCCGAGGTGACGAAAACGCCCGCGGCTTCATCAGCCACCAACCCGGCATTGGTGTCCGACAGATGGATCAGCCCGTAGCCCGAACCCGCGAAATTATACTTGGCGTTCGGCCCGGTTTCGCCACCGGCCACCGCAAGGCTGATGCCGAAGACATCTTCCTTGGCGCGCACGCTCAGCGTGGATGCGCCCGCCGCGATAACAGCGCCGGGCAGGATCAGCGCCTCGGTGCGGTTCTCGATGAAATCGACCAGCGCCATGCCGCCAACGGCGTTACCGCCAGATTCGCTAAAGGAGATGGCTGTGCCGCGGCTCTTGAGGTCGGCCAGCGTCTTCCCCTGGAACAGCAGCTTGTTCGCCACGCCCGTGGGACTGAACAGCGACATGTTGCCAACGTGGCTTAGCAGCTTGATCTCCGTGTCCGCACTGACTGTGACGTCCCCGGGGTCGATGACATCCGGATTGATCCGGGCACCCGGGCCGATACTGGCCTCGGACACGTTCTCGATTATGTTGACGCCGATTCCGCCTGACACGACGACGACATCCTGCCCTTGCGTATCACTGGCGCTGCTGCTCGAGTTCGCCGTGACCTGTGTGTTGAAGAAACCCATGAGCCCGAAGCCCGAATCGGTCAGCCCGCGAATCCCCTCCAGCCCATTGTCCAGCCATGTACCCGGCTTTGCCAGATCGTCCAGGTTGATGGCCAGCGGGTAAGTGACGGTCGTGGAGACATCAATGTTGCCCTGTGCGTTCAGAACTGATCCGGCCCCGACGGTTGCATAGGCCTCGTTCTTGATCGCACTCACCCCGAAGGCCAGCGCGACCACTGTGTCCTCTGACCCGTCGGGCGTGCCAACATAGGAACTGGCGCTTGTGGACAAGTTTTGCTCAATATCGGCGGCAACACGGATATCGGCCCCCGAGGTCAGCGTCGCGCCAGTCAGCTCGGCCCTGGCTACATGGCGACCGACATTGACGGCAACGGACGCCGCCGCCGAAAAACCGGAATCGTCCACGTTTTCTGCAAGTTCTTCCTGCTTTTTCACGATCTCGCTGGAAAACGCGTCACGGCCCTGAAGCAAGGCGGGGATCACCGTCTCGGATGTCACGCCGGAGCTGTAATAATCAATCGGTGAGAAGCTCGCGCCGAGCGAGGGCGACGAGCTTACCGAATTGCTGGATTGCAGTTTGGCGCTGATCCCGATGCCCACGGTCTCGGCCGACGGGCCAAGGGTATGCGCGGTGCCTGTCCCGTTGCCCGTCAGGTCGATCGCGCCGCCGCCATCGGCAGCCAGCGCAGTCCGGGCCAGCCGAATGGTGTTCGCGTCCTCGACAAACACGGCATAGACACCGCCCGGCGATAGGCCCCGGATCGGCCTGTCGGCGGCGCGCAACTCGATGACTTCCTCAACCGGATTATCAGGATCGCTCAGATCAATGCTCGTCGTCTGTCCGACCGTTTCCACGTTTGGATCGACCGCGTAATAGACGAAATCGCCGGTTGTGTAGCCATGCCCGTCGATCCGGATCGTCCCCAGATCCGACGCGACATCGGTATCGGCGGTGAAGGCATGGAAGCTCTCCTCGTAGACGAATACGTGCTCGTCCGCCGCCACAGGAAGGCCAAGATCCACGACTGTCCCGCCAGCGCCATCAAGCAAACGGAAGCGGTCATCGTCGATACGCTCGACGACAAACTCTTCGGTGATGCCCAGCCCGCCGATGCCATTATCTGGAGATCCGGCCACCGTGTAGACGACCGTATCGCCATCTTCCCAACCGTGATCCACGAGGGTAATGATGTTGGTATCCGCGTCCAGCGCGGCCAGCACAAGCTCCGGCGCTGTCCCTGCAACCGGAGCGAAGACATGCTGTCCCAAAGCGCCGTCCTTCGCCAACTCGGCGCGGGTGCCATCCAGGGTTTCAAGGCCGAAAAATTCGTCATCGGCGTCCACCACCCGGTAGAGTGTTCCGGGTGTCAGCCCGGCAATATCGCCGTCTCCGGAATTGGAATAGGCGATCACATCGCCATTGCTCAGCCCATGCCCGGGCAGGCGCACAGTGAAGTCGGACGAATCGAACGGGTCGAGCGCGAACACCTTGGCTGCGGCGGTGTAAAGTCGATGCTCTGCGCCTGCGTTTACACCAGTGTTGTCTATTCCGATCAGCGGCTGCGCAGACAGCTCGATCGTGTCGGCATCGACCACGCGCACAAAATATGTTTCGCCCACTTCAAGCCCGCCCATGGGCAGGAAATCGAAATCGATTGGCACCACCGTAACAGCATTGCCCGGATTGTATTCGACAGCCTCGCCCGTGGTGAAGCCATGATCGGGCAGCGTCAGGCGGTTGGTCGTCGTGTTCAAGGCGCGTGCCGGGTTGAACGTGCTCGCGCTGTCCGCGGCACCGGTCCCGGCTGCCGAGACAGTGCCCGCCACCGTGGTCTTGATATCGGCGAAGTCGAACCCGAGCCCGACAGTAACCCCGGCCTTTCCCCTGACATAGCCGGTGACCGTCGCCCCGGCGTCCGTCTTGCTCGCCCCGTCGGCGGCAATGCTGACATTGCCGGCGGTGGATATCACCGTGACGTCCGCACCGATATCGGTATGCGACACCGTGTCGGCATTCGCGATGGCAAGCGCCACCGAAACGCCGTCGCCTTTGAAGCTGCTGTCCTTCTTGAAGACATCCTGTATGTTCGATGCGGTGGCCGACATGGCTGCGCTTACGTCCGAACTGGACGTTATGCGCACGCTGCCTTGTCCCGTGACCTCGGTCTGGCCCTTCAGGATTGTCTTGGCGGTGCCGTCGCCGCGTGCAAAGCCAGCGGCCATCTGGAAGCTGCCCGCCGTCGCCCCTTGCGTCACAGTGATCGCGGAACCAGAGGCATCCACCTCCGTATTGCTGCCGATTGTGACTTTGCCACTACCCGAGACAGTCGCATCGTCCAGAGTGACCGTCGCACTGGCGATGCGCACGATCACCGAAAGGTCGACCCCGAGGATCTCTGATGTCGCCGCGCTCGTCAGTTCGCTGAACAGGCTGTTCAGATTCCCAATGAGTTGCTTGACGAATAACGGGCTGTCAATCTCGGGAAATGTGTCGAGGGTCGCTGCCGTTATCGTGACCTCGCCGCCCATGACCGTAGCGCCGTTGATATCGACGCCCGAACTCATCTTGCCCCCGCCCCCTGGCAGACCCAGAAACCGCTGCACCATTTGCAGCATGTCGACGCCCACCGCGCCGGTAGATCCTGTGGCCATCTCGGCCGCAAGCGTCACTGCCCCATCCGCGCCGGGTCCGCCGCTGGTGGCATCAAGGCTCACGCCGCGCTTGACTTGAATCGTGGCCGCCTTGACCTCAATATTCCCCGCATCCGCGCTGACATTACCGGGGTCACGCGTGGAAACCGTGACGGAGGCACCGGCATCGTCACCAAAAACGATGGTCCTGCCTGACAGCGACAGGTCATGTCCGCCAGTGTTCAGCCCACCGATCACGCGAATGAAATCCCGTCCGCCCTTGCCATCGACGGATAAAGCGGCACCAAAGGTCGAATCGACAGACTCGATTGTCAGGCTGTCGGCACCTGCACCGAGCAGGATGGTCAGCGAATTGTCAGGAACACGGAAGCGCTCTGTCCCCAATGTATCGGTTTCGATCTCCATGTAACCCGGATCAGCGTGATTCCTTAGTGTCGCAATATCGGCACCATCGCTAAGCGAGATGATCCGGTCGCTGTCGGTCCCTGAAACCAGGCCCGGCACACTGGCTGTCGACAATAATCTCATTCCCGCAGGCGGGACCGCTGTTCTCTCAAGCAATTCGACATTTTCAAAGGTGACCGTACTGCCGGGAAGATCCATCGATCCTTTGCCCGGGCCATCCATCTGCCAGAGCCCCGGCGTGCCGGATTTCACTTCCAGCCGATCTTCTCCGTCGCCGCCATCAAAAAAGACGGGCGGCATGTCGTCAGCGAAAAAGCTGGAGTGATCCACGATCAGGCTGTCATCACCCTGTCCACCTGAAATGACAATCGAGGATATCTTGTCCAGATCGCGCACAGCAAGAATGCCTGCATCGCCGGCTGTCTGCCTGTCCACGATTTCCACACGGCGCACGACCTCTGACGTCGCAGAGGCACGCGATGCATCCTCGATCATCCGGATCAGCAGATGTTGCGCGTCACCTGCCGGGTTCGACGCAGCAAGGTCCAGAGCAAGCACATCGGCGTTCAGCAAAAGCCTGGGTTCGAGCGTATCGAACAACAGCTTTGAAGGATAATGGGCGGGGTACGTTCGGTTCTTTGTCACGTGACCCCTGATAATTTTTTGTGGTTGTTCACACCACACGGCTTCTCAATAAAAGCTAGTTAATGATTGCAAGAATTCGATTCAAAAATCAAGCTATCAAATAGGCCTCTTGGGCTATCCGTTGTTGGTCAACCCAGGGTGGAGTCTCCGAAGCGCCCATTGTGGATGGGCGGGTTGGCAATGACGGTCAGATAGCGCGTTTTGGACGTAACTGGGCGCTTGTGCGTCTTGGCAATGGAAATGGTCGAGAAGCTTCTGCCCACAACGGCGGAACTCGACCAGTTCTGCGCGCAGGCTCCCCGCCTGCAGTTGCGGCACGAGACGGGTGTCGACGCCCTGGAGATCGCGACACGCATCGCGACAGCCGGGGGCCGGCTGCGTCACGCGAAGGCACTGAACGATTTGCGCGATGGTCTGCTGACAAGAATTCCAGCGCGGGCACGTGTTGAGGCAGATGCAGAAGCAGTTCTGGCCGCAATGGGCCAGGTTACACGGCCCGGTCCGAAGGTCAGCGTAGCGCCAGACATTCTCGATACGATTATCGAAGCTTTACGCGGACCGTTCCGCCTGCGGGTGACGTCGAACCTTCTCTGGATCGCAAGTCATTTCAATATACTCTGCTCTTGGTTCGAATACCAACCTATAGAAAAACGACTGGGATCCAATCGGATGTTTTCATCCGTTATTTAGACAGGCTTTCCGTTTGTTCAGCCACCCATCGGGTCAGTCGGTTGATCGCATGTCGGGCGAGTTCAAGTTCATTGCTCATTTGCAGATAGCCGTGGACAACTCCCTCGTCGATGGCCAGCGTGTCGCTCCTTCCGAGATCCGAGAGGCGTTGGTGCAGCATAAGGCTGTCCGACAATAGTGGATCAAGTCCCGCAGCGTTGATGTAAAGCGGTGGAAGAGTCGCGAGGCGCGCAGCATCTGCAAGAAGTGGCACCGCTTTCGGTGACTGGCGCTGGCTTTCCTCACGCAGATACAGTGACCAGAATTCGATCATCCGGTGCCGTGTCAAACCATAGCCAGTAGAAAAGGCGGTATACGAAGGTGAATCAAAATCCGTGCCGTATGCTCCGTAGCAAAACGCAGCTGCCGCTACCTCCTGCGCTAGGTCAACCCTTGCAATTAGTGCCGATAGAGCGAGCGTTGCTCCGGCACTGTCCCCGATCAAAACGCATGGTCCGTCTTCGATTTCTGCTGCCCTCCAGATATCTGCGCGCTGTTCAAGCACGGCAATCAGATCCTCCTGAGAAGCGGGAAACGGATGCTCTGGCGCCAGCCGGTAATCTACCGACACCACGGGAAGCCCGGCGCCTTCCGCAATAAGTGCCGCAAAACGCGCGTGGGTTGCAGGCGACCCGAAGACGAAACCGCCGCCGTGTCCGAAGATGACGGCGCCGGGGGCCGGTCGGGCAGTCTTGAAAATGCTCAGCGGAATGTCTCGGCCTTTGGTTGCGAGAGCAGTATGACGGACCGAGACAGCCTCGGGCATCGGGTCATTCCAGCGTTGATTCCGCATTTCGAAATCAACACGGGCCTGCGTCATGTCGTGCGGGTTGATCGGCACAGGCTGATAGTTTTCTGCCTCGAGCCTAGCGAGTAGTCGGGCCATTTCCGGCTGGGGTATCACGGCATGCATGTCCCTAACGTTGCGCATTGCAACTCCCCTGATGGCTCATGACATTCAATGTGCGCCCTCTGCCCTCAATAGGCTGGCTTCACAGGAAACCACCCCGGCCTTGCCGGGTCGAGATATGCTCCCTCGATCCGGTCGACCACAAGCGCATCGACCAGCGCCTCGTCAACCTCGACGCCCAGCCCCGGCATCTCTGGCACAGTGAAGCGCCCGCTCGAGAGAACCGGGGGAGACTGCGAAATGTCGGCGCCGAGATAGGTTCGCTCGGTGTCGATTGCGATGGTCATGTTCGGGATAGAGGCCGCGAGGTGCAGATAGGCCGCCTGACTTAACGCCAGTTCGCCGCCCGAATGCAGCGTCACGGGAATTCCTGCCGCTTCGGCAATCGCCGCGGCTTTCAGTGTCTGCCACAGCCCCCCTGCCTGATGCGGATCGAGCAGCAGGACATCGGCCGCGCCCGCCGCCACAATGCGCCCCACATCGGTCAGGGTATAAGCGCTTTCATCCAGCGCTATCGGAGCGGGCTGGACCTGACGCAGCAAAGCATGTCCGGCGAGATCGGACAATTCGAGAGGTTGCTCGACATAGGCAGGCTGTAAAGGTGCAAGCCGCGCAAGCTGAGCGCGGGCCGTGCCGGGGGTCCATGCCCCGTTCACGTCCAGCCGCATGGGCCGCGCACCGATCAGGCGTCGCGCTGTTTCAGCCAGCGTGATGTCGCTGTGTGCATCGAAGCCGATCTTTATCTTGAATGTCTCGAACCCCGCATCGAGAAAGGCTGCGATGCCAGGCGCTAGCCTTTCAGGATCCGCATGAAACACATAGGCCGACGCCTCGATCCGGTCCCGCCATTGCCCGCCCCAAAGCCGCCAGAGCGGCTGGCCGCAATGCTTGCCGAAGGCATCCCACATCGCCATCTCGACTGCGGCAATGGCAAACACCGCCGCACGCTGATGATGATAGTAGCCCGCGCCCATCACATGGCGATGCAGGCGCTCCACATCACTCACATCATAGCCGATAGCAAGCTGCGCGATGTCCTGCATCACCGCCGGGGCAGAGGGGATCAGGCACTGCGCCTCGCCCCATCCGGTAACCCCGCCCGTAGTCTCGATCCGCACGATCATCCGCGTCGTGCCCGACCGCTTTCCCGAGCCCCATTCAATGGAGTCCAGGAAGGGAGCGCGCACCATCCTATGCCAGAGTCGCTGAATTCTCATCTCGCCGCCATTGACTTGGAACTTAGTTTCAAACTACATATTTCGGAGCGGCGCGCAAGAACAGAATCAGGAATGCACATGGAACATGCGACCGAAACCGACCCCGGCGACACGTTGGGGGCTACTGCGCAACCGGGAATGCAGGCGCTCGTTCGCGGCCTTGCAGTCGTTGATGTCATTGCCTCGTCGGCACGTCCACCGCGGTTTTCGGCATTACTTGCAGTCACAGGGCTGACCAAGGCCACATTGCATCGTATCTTGCAGACTCTGGTCGAAGAACGATATGTGCGCCTCGATCAGCGGGACCAGAGTTACCGCCTCGGGTCGCGACCTTTCGAGCTTGCGCACAGGGTGTGGGACCAGTTCGACTTGCGCGGGGCGGCCGAACCCGAGATGGTCCGCCTTCGCGAACTGACTCAGGAAACAGTGCGGCTTGGAATTCTGGACAGCGGCGAGGTGCTTTATATCGACCAGCGCGAAGCTGTGCGTCCGGTCCGCATCGCCAATGGCGTAGGAAGTCGCGCTGCGATCCATGCTTCGGCGCTGGGAAAGGCAATCGCGTCGCATCTTGCGCCCGCCGAGCGGCGTGTCCTTGTCGAGGCTGGTAATCTGACCGCATTCACAGACCGGACGATTACGCATGGCGGCGATCTGGACCAGCAACTCAACATCATCAAGGCGCGCGGCTATGCGGTCTCCATCGAGGAGCACCACGAAGGCGTCAGTGCTGTCGCAGCAGCGATTCTCGACCATCGGGCGCAGCCGCTTGGTGCGATCGGGGTTATCGGGCCATCATTCCGGCTGTCGGAAGAAGCGCTTCACGCTTTGGGCCGCGAAGTCATGGAAGCTGCGCGACGCATCGCCGGGAATGTTGGCGAGGTGGCTATGTCGATCAATGCGAACCCGCGCCCCTTTTCGCTGGGCGGCACTGCCGTCCAATGCGTTATTCCGGGGCAGGATTTCCTTGGCGAGGGGCCGCACTGGGATGCAGCAGAAAGTCGCCTCCACTGGGTCGACATCCTTGCCCCCGCGCTTGTCACCGGCGATCCAACCACCGGCGACCGGCGGGCCACGGCAATGCCGGAACTGGTTGGTTCGATCATCCCGCGCCGGTCTGGCGGCATGGTCTGCGCGACGGAATCGGGCATCAAGCTGGTGACCCAGGACGGCGCGCTGGCCCCTTTCTCGCCCGTGGAGGAGGATCTTCCGGGGAACCGGCTGAACGACGCAAAATGCGACAGTCACGGGCGGCTCTGGGTC